>CALLIQ010000510.1 GCA_938008925.1 uncultured Acidimicrobiales bacterium | reverse complement strand
GCGTCCACGAAAGCCGCCCGCAAAGCCGCGGCCCGAGCCGAAGCGGCGCGTGCGGCAACCGCTCGTATTGCGGCCGAACGGGCTGCGCAGAACGGTGACGTCGGCGACGGCTCGAGACGACCGCCACCCGAGCATCGGGTGACGACCGCCGCTCCTGATCCGGAGATCGACGGCGGGGCCAGCGCGAGCACCGAGGGCCGCGATCTCGCCACCGGCGGCGCCGCGCTCGGCATCGCCATGATCATCGCGAACGCCGGCAACTACTTGCTCAACGTGTTCCTGGGCCGCTGGCTGACCCCTGCTGAGTTCGCCGACGCGAATCTCATGGTGACGATCATGCTCCTCGTCACCGCGGTGGCGATCAGTCTGCAGTTGATCGCAGCCCGCTTCGCTGGCATCAACGCCGTCAAGAGCGATGGCGATGCGAACGTCGCCCTCGGCGGATGGCTCGAACGACGAGCGGTCGTCTCGGGTGTCGCTGTCGCTGCGGTGTTGATCGTCGGCGCTTCGTTCTGGGCCGACTTCTTCAACTCCGCGTCCGCCTGGCCCTTCGTGATCCTCGGCGCTGGCATGCCCTTCTACCTCGTGCAAGCCGTCGGCCGCGGCCTGCTCCAGGGAACGCTGCTCCTTCGCCCGCTCGCCACGACGTTCGTGGTCGAGATGCTCGTCCGCGTGATCGTCGGCGTCGGACTCGTCGCCGTCGGCTTCGGCGTCGTCGGTGCGACGATCGGTCTCACCACGTCCTTCATCGCCACCTGGTTCCACGTTCGCTTGTTGTCGAGTCGCCACCACGGTCGATCGACGCTCGGGGTCAACCGCCGCACGCTCGGAGACGAAACCCGAGCCGACCTCGTCAGCTACGCCGGGCCCGTCGCCCTGCTGCTGCTGGGCCAGATCATCATCAACAACGGCGACGTCCTGATGGCCAAGCGCTTCCTCGAACCGGACACCGCTGGCGTGTACGCCGCGATCGCCCTCGTCGGCCGTGCCGTCTTCTTCCTGTCGTGGTCGGTGGCCACCACGCTCTTCCCCGCCGCCGCCCAGCGGCAGGAACGGGGCGAGGGTGCCGACAACCTGCTCTACAGCGGCCTCGCCATCGTCGGTCTGATGGGCGTCGGTTTCGTCGGCGGTGCCTACCTCCTCGGCGGTGCCGTGCTCGGCCGGGTCTTCGGACCCGAGTTCGCCGACGTGTCGAGCCCGCTCGCTCGCTACGCGTTCGCCACCTCACTGTTCGCAATGGCCAACCTCATCGTGAGCCACCACCTCGCCACCGGCCGGATGCAGGAGGCGGTCGTCCTGCTGGGCGGAAGCGCCGTCCAGACGACCCTCCTCTACTTCGGCCGATCGACCATCGATTCCCTCATCCAGGCACAGGTCATCGCCATGGCGCTGCTCCTCGTCGCCGTCGGCGCCAGCCATGTGATCGGAACACGACGCCGAGCCATCCCGTCCCCATCTCTCGAACCGGAAAGTGCATCATGATCGACTCACCAATGACGGCCTATCGGACGTGGGCCGAAACGCCGCTGACCGTCAAGCCTCGCTACTCGGTCGTCGTGCCGGCCTACAACGAGGAGTTCCGAATCCTGCCGACGATCGGAGCCATCGCCGCACACATGTGCACCTTGGACGAACCGTGGGAGCTCATCGTCGCCGACGACGGCTCCACCGACACGACGGTCGAGCTCGTGCAGGGACTCGGCCTCGCCAACCTCCAGCTGATGATCGCCGACCAGAACGGCGGGAAGGGCAGCGCGGTCCGACGCGGCGTGCTGCAGGCCCAGGGCTCCATCGTGTTGTTCGCCGATGCCGACCAATCGACCCCGATCGAGCAGTTCGATCAGCTGGTCGCAGAGATCGAGGGCGGCTACGACGTCGTGGTCGGCTCCCGAGCGGCGGCAGGCGCTGACGTCGCCAACAAGTCGATCAGCCGCAAGATCTTCAGCGGTGGCCTGAGCCTGCTCGTGAAGGGCGTGTTCCGGCTTCCGGTCTCCGACACGCAGTGCGGATTCAAGATGTTCACCGCCGAGGCAGCCGAGACGCTGTTCAAGCGCCAACTCATCGACGAGTTCTCGTTCGATCTCGAGATCTTGTACCTCGCCCGCAAGTTCGGCATGCGAACGAAGGAAGTGCCCGTCGAGTGGATCGATGCGCCCGGCTCGAAGGTGGACGCAACCAAGGTCGCGATCGAGTTCCTCCGAGATCTCATGGTCATTCGCCGCAACGACAAGAGCGGACGTTACGACCAGGACAATCACTAGGGGCCGTCACAAGGGGTTGGCCCTCGGCCTCCCGGATGCCTCGGAAGATTTAGTTCAACAAGCATCGACATGTACCGATAGACGAGTGTCACACCAGCCGAGCGAGATCGAACCCGAGGCAGCCATGGAAATCACGACGACCACCTCCCCAACCGACGCATCTGGAGAGATCCGGCTCACCGGCCGTTTCGATGCGCACGAGACCAATGACTTTCGCTCCGCGCTCGAAGCGATGCTCGTCGATGACGTGCACACGATCAGCGTGTCGCTCAGCAACGTTCGCTTCATCGATTCGACCGCCCTGGCCGAACTCGTCCGAGGCATGAAGCGCTGCCGCGAGCACGGCGGCGATCTCATCCTGCTCGACCCTTCGGACCCGGTCCGGGTCATCCTGGAGCTGACCAGGCTCGACGTCGCGTTCACGGTGAGCTGATGACCATCGAGGCACCGTCGCCTCTGGATTCCCTGACGGGCGCCCTGGTCGAGGCGAACGACCAATTGTTGGCTCTCTACGAGCTGGCGACCATCACCTCGCAATCACTCGACGAACGCGAAGCCGTCGACGAGATTCTCACTCGCGCCATCAATCTCCTCGGCGCCGATGGGCTGCAGCTCACCGTCGCCGACGACGACCCCAGCACGCCGGACACCGAGTTCGTCGCCGGCAGCGCTCTGGTCTCGTCGGACGGAGTGGAGATCGCGCCACCGCCCAAGGCACCGACCGAGACGGCGGTCTCCGTCGAAACGACTGGGTACGCCGGAACGTTGCGCGCCTGTCGACTCGACCGCTCGTTCGGAACGGCAGACCACAAACTGCTCAGCGCCGTGGCCACGATGGCCCTCGGCGCCGTGCGGACCTCTCGTCATCACCACGACGCCCTCAACCGAGCGATGATGGCCCGCGATCACGACACCGCGTCCGAACTCGCCCAGCAGTCGCTCCCGAGCTGGCGCCCCTCCCTCGATGGCGTGCGGCTCTTTGCCCGCTCCGACCCGGCCAGGGCTGCCGGCGGTGACCTCTTCACCTTCGCCGCCCAGGACGGCGCGCTCCATTTCGTCCTCGGCGACGTCTCCGGCAAGGGACTCCCCGCCGCCATGATGATGACCACCGTGATCTCGGCTGCGACCGCCGCCTTCCAGACCTGCGGCGATGCCGGCCCCGCCGCGATGCTGTCCTCGATCGACAACTGGGTCCACGACTACCTCGCCGACGCCGGCCTCTTCGTGACGCTGATGGCTGGGACCTACGGACCCGACCCACACCACCTGTCGGTTGCCAGCGCAGGACATGGGCCCATGCTCTTCGTCGAGGGCGACCAGGTCAGCACCCTCGATGCATCCGTCCCTCCGATTGGCGTGCTGCCCCTCTCACTCGTCGGCCCGCCGACAGACATCGTGCTCGACGCCAAGCCGGGCTCGCGGCTCGTCGTGTCGTCGGACGGATTCACCGAACAGGCGAACCCGCAGGATGAGATGTGGGGCGACGACCGACTCATCGAGGCGATCCGCGACCGCACCATGTCGACCGACGAACTCGGCGACGCCCTCTTCGAACAACTCGAGACCTACGCCGACGGCGCCGAGCAGACCGACGACCGAACCCTCTTGATCTTGGATGTCATGGACCGATGACCAGCTCGACCACCCTCCGCATGGACGCCACGTTTCTCGGCTTGCGAGACATCGGACCATGGCTTGACGAGTT
>CALLIQ010000509.1 GCA_938008925.1 uncultured Acidimicrobiales bacterium | reverse complement strand
AACTCCTACCTCGTGCTCAACAAGGCCATGGATCTGCACGACGTTGGCCGCGGCCGCGGCGGTATCGCTGCAGCGTTGGCTCGCGTGACGGCGCCGACGCTCGTGGCCTCCGTCGACAGCGACATGCTCTACACGCCTCGTCTCCAGCACGAGCTGCGCGACCTCTTGGTCGCCGGCGGAACGTCTGTCGAGTTCGTCGAGATCCACTCCGACCACGGACACGACGGGTTCCTCATCGAGTTCGACCAGCTCAACCACTTGATCGACGAGTTCGTCTCCAACGTCGCCAAGTCGAGCTGAACCAACGGAGCCATCGTGCGGAGTATTCGTGCCCGAAGGTGTTGAGATCGAGATCTATCGCATCGGGGCCGAAGCCGCCCTCGACCGCGAGATCGTGTCGGTCGAGACGCCGGACGAGTGGTTCCTCAAAGACGGCGCCACGCCAGAGTCGGTGCGCGATGCGCTGGTGGGGGAGCGCTTCGTCGCCGCCCGTCGGCGAGGAAAGCTGCTGATCCTCGATGCGGCGAAGGACGGGGAACCGGGCCCTCGCCTCGGGCTTCGATTCGGGATGACCGGCCGCCTGATCGTCGATGACGAAGCCGCCATTGGCTACCTCGAGTATTCGAGCCAGCGAAACGATCCGGCCTGGGACCGCTTCGTCGTGCACTTCGCCGACGGCGGTGATCTCCGGCTGCGTGACCCACGGCGTCTCGGCGGCGTCGCGCTCGATCCCGACGAGGATGCGCTCGGCGTCGATGCTTTCGAGATCAAGCCGAAGCAGCTGCGCGATCGGGTGCTCGTCGGCGAGGTTGCCTTGAAGGCTCGCCTGCTCGACCAGAGCCGCGTCGCCGGGATCGGCAACCTCATCGCTGACGAGACGATGTGGCGGGCCAAGATCGACCCCGGTCGCCCCGCAGGATCGCTCGACGATCGAGAAGCGGGTCGTCTGCTGCGAGCGCTGCGTCGGGTGCTGGCAGACTTCATGCGCGATGGCGGATCGCACACCGGACGGCTCCAAGACCAGCGGGTGCGGGGTGGACGGTGCCCCATTTGTCGCACCGAGCTCGACCGACGTGAGATCGGGGGCAGAACGACGTTCTCGTGTCCCCGCCATCAGCCGATCAGCGGGTAGGTTCGAGGACTGATGGCCGGAACGGAACTCGCGCAGGTGCTGAGCGCGCCGTCCCTGATCGCCCAGGTCGACCAGACCGAGCGGCAGGTGACGACGCTGATCATCGCGTTGATCGTCGTGGCCCTCCTGCTCGCCACCCTCACCGCCTGGTACTGGCATCACACCGACCCTCGTCGCCGGGCACACGCCCGGGCCGAAGCTCGCCGAGAGGCCATGGAAGAAGAGACGGCGAGACGCGAGAGTGGATCGCTCGCCGCTCAGCGGGCCGCCGACGAGCAGCGACTGCTCGAGCATCCCTATCCAAACGGGTCGAGTGGTGGCATCGATGTCACGAGCCCGTCCGACGACGCCTCGATGTCCGCCGATGAGTGGATCCGTCTCACCGGCCCGACGCCGAAGAACACCCCTGGAAATGGAGGAGCCTGATGGCTGGACTCGATGTCGATGCTGTGATCACTCGCTTCCGCGAACGTGCGGCAGCGGTGAAGAAACGGAATCTGCCGCCGGTTGGTGGCGATGAACGCCAGGCGTTCATCAAGCAGGCCGAATAGGACTTCCTCGATTTCTCCATCATCGGCGACGCTGACTGGGCCTTCGACGACGGCGTGCTCACGCTCACGATCGACTTCAACAAGTCGCCCGAATCCTGACCCTGCGCACGGTTCTCCACTCGGCCGGATTGGCCGTGTGATCCCGGCGGAGCATCGCTATGCTCGTCGGTCCCTGCGGACGTAGCTCAGTTGGTAGAGCATCACCTTGCCAAGGTGAGGGTCGCCAGTTCGAATCTGGTCGTCCGCTCCAGCAATACGGGGTTGTGAGGCTCGCTTCGGCGGGCCTCTTCCCGTTTTCGGGAGTCGGTGGGCTCGGTTGGAGTGTGGGGCACGTCTGATCCTCGCCGCGAGGCCGCCCCAACCATGGGTTCCCGTTCCTGGAGGCGCAGCGCTCTCTCTTCCGTTCTGGAGGCTCTGCGCGTTCCGTCGCTCGTTCTGGAGGCCTAGCGCGCTGTCAGCGACGCGTTGCGTCTCCAGAACGCGGTCGCCAGCGCGCTCAGCCTCCAGAAGAGGAGGGCAACACGAGGGGCTGGGTGAAGGACGGAGGGGGAGCCTCGGTCAGTCGCGGTGGAGGAACACCGTCATCGACTGGCTGGCGGTGGCGAGGAGCTCGCCGCTCTCGCTCCACATGAGGGCTGAACCCTTGGCGAAGCCTCGGCCGACGAACTCGATCCGATTGTCGAGCAGGACCCACTCGCCCGGGTCTTGATCGCACGGAACGGCGAAGCGAATCGTGTTGTCGAGACTCGTGCAGTTCATCTGTTGGCCGAGAGCATTGCCAAGGGCCGACGGCATGTAGTCGGCGAGGAGTGCCAACGCGGCGCTGTCGTGACGGACGTTGCGCATCCGTGCCCACAACAGAGTCCGATGGTCGCCGCTCGGTTCGCCGATCGCGTGGAACCCGAACATGCCACGGGCCATGCGAATGTCGATCTCCGTATGGATCGAGTCGCCCTCCTCGGAACGATCGATGATGAGCGAGTCGTCGGGGCCGATGGCGTCAGGCACCGGCTCCCACATGCCGCTCGCGACGTCGTCGCGCTCGCCGGCTGCACCCAGCACGGTGATGATCTCGGCGCCGTCGATGCGGCCGGTCACTCGGCCCTGCGTGACGGTCCGACCGACCGCCGGGAGTTCGACGGTGAGTTCGAGAACCGAGTCGACCTCGGTCCGTGCGATGTACTGGCCGGTCGACCACACGACGGGCTGTTCACTCGCCGCTTCGAGCGCCAGGATTCCGGCGGCGAGCCCCGCACCGCCGAACAACGAGCCGCCTCCGCCGGTGGTGTGCGGCGCGATCGGGAAGCGCCACGTGTGTTCGCCGGTCTGTTCGAGACCGAGAAACGCAGTCGTGGAGGTCGGCGTCGAGGTCGGCGTCGAGTTCGGCGTGGAGTTCGTCATCGAGCTCAGTCTGCGGGGGTGTGGATGACTTCCATGACGTGGCCGTCCGGATCGGTGAAGGCGAGCAGATCGGCGCCGCGGAAGTCGGTGGCGTTGCCGTCGGACGCGCCGAGACGGACCAGGTTGTTCTTCACGGTCTCGAAGGCCTCCGCTGAATCGATCCGCAGCGTGAAGTGATCGACTCGGAGGTTCTTCTGCAACAACACGGCGGGACTGTCGGCCAGAGCGGGTTCGATGTCGCCGTCCTCGACGATCTGGACCTGCACGCCGCCGAGGTCATAGAAGGCCATTCGGCCAACGGGGGAGTCCATGGGGAAGCCGGGAAGCGGGTCGAGATCGAAGGCGTCTTTGTAGAAAGCCACGAAGCGGTCGAGGTCGTTCGTTGCGGTGGCGATGTGATGCACGGAGGAAACGAGGGCCATCGCCAGACGATACGCGTTGGTGAGCATCCGTCCCTCCTTCGCAGGAGCGCCATGTCCGCGATCGATGAGGGAGCAGCTTTCGCTGCACGTGACGACCGCTTGGCGGCCGGGTTCGGACGTGGGAGGCTCGAGCGATGAGATCAGTCGGAGCGAGCGAATCGATCCACCGCTATGCGCTCGAGCATGCGAACCCGCTCGACGACGCGGTCGCCGAGTGGCTGAACGCCACGTCTCGCGAGCGCTTCGGCCGGGCCGCTGGAATGAACATCGGTGTCGACCAGGGGCGATTCCTCAAGACCATCGTCGCGATCGCTCAGGCCGACACGGTTGTCGAGGTCGGCACCTTCACCGGTATGTCAGCGATGTGGTTGGCCAGAGGCCTCTCCGATGGCGGCCGGCTCATCTGTTTCGAGTTGGTCGACACCTATGCGGAGGTCGCTCGTGAGGCGTGGGCGAGAGCGGGGGTCGACGATCGCATCGAGATGCGTTTCGGCCCGGCCGCCGACGGGTTGGCCGAGCTGCCAGACACCCGCCACGTCGATGTCGCGTTCATCGACGCTGACAAGACCGGTTACCAGACCTACCTCGATCTGCTCCTCCCGAGAATGAAGCCGACCGGGGTGATCTTGGTCGACAACGTGTTGTGGAGCGGTCGGATCATCGACGAGAGCGACGACTCGCCCGACACGCTCGCTCTGCGAGCGTTCAACGACGCCGTCGCTGGACGAGACGACTGCGAAGCGGTGATGCTGGCCATCGGCGACGGCGTCACGATGATCCGTCCGACCTGACAACGGTCTGACGAGTTGGCGAGCGACTTTGGTCGTTCGCCGCCCGGTGGCCTATCCATGAGGCGACGAAGCCGTTGAGCGCGACGCCACGTGAGGGAGCCAGCGATGACCACGATCGATGACGGGCGGGCGTACGGCCGGGCGTCGGGCACGTGGGACACCGACCTGGTGGAGACCGGGCCGGGGACACCGGCCGGTGAGCTCCTCCGGCGCTACTGGCATCCGGTCGCTCGATCCGAGGAGGCCACCACACGGCCGACCGAGGTTCGACTGCTCAGCGAGGATCTCGTCCTGTATCGGGATGCGTCGGGCACGCCTGGGCTCCTCGAACCGCGTTGCTGTCATCGGGGCACGACCCTCTATTTCGGGAAGGTGGAGGAGACGGGCATTCGCTGCCCGTATCACGGGTGGTTGTTCGCGGCCGACGGCGTGTGTCTCGACCAACCATGCGAACCCGATCGCGGCCGGAACAAGGCGTCGTACCGTCAGCCCTGGTACCCGGTCGTCGAATACCACGGCTTGATCTTCACCTACATGGGACCGCCCGATCGTCAGCCGATCTTTCCTCGGTGGGAGATCTTCGACGACCTCGACGACGAGACCGAGGAGGTCGTGATCGTCGACCACTTCGCCTTCGGCGGTCCGGCGGTCGCACCGTGCAACTGGTTCCAGACGCATGAGAACGCGATGGACCCATACCACGTGTTCATCCTCCACAACGCGATCAGTGGGCCACAGTTCGACCCGAGGCTCGAGATCTGGCCGAGAATCGGATGGCAGCGCACCGACGGCCGTGTGACGTCGACGCAAGACCGCGAACTCGACGACGGGACGACCCTGCATCGAATCGTCGAGGTGCAGATGCCGACGGTTCGCGTCATCCCGACACCGACGTTGAGCTACCTCGGCAAGTCGAACAACATGTCGTGGACGCAACCGATCGACGACACCCACACCCGCGTCTACGCGATGGTCCGCAAGCCGAAGGGTCAGGAGGCGCAAGGCCTCCCCGTCTACGCCGATGGCAAGTCGTGGTTCGATCTCGATGAGGAAGGCCACCAGCGCTTCCCGGGTGACTACGAGACCCAGGTCGGTCAGGGCCCGATCACACGGCACTCGACCGAACGGCTGTCGTCGACCGACCGCGGCGTGTCGATGGTGCGTCGCCAGTTCAAAGAGCAGTTGGCGATCGTGGCCGACGGCGGCGACCCGGTCGGCGTCTCCTTCGACGAGTCGGCGTCGTCTCGAACGGTGATCGCCGGCAACTACATCGTGGGGCCAGACACCGATCTCGACAGCGTGCCGCTCGCCGAGACCCTCGACTGACCATCCACTCAGCCGGTCAGTCAATCAGTCGGTGAGCGAGCCAGTCAGTCGGTGAGCGAGCCAGCCAGTCGGTCAGTGAGCCAGCCAGCCCGTCAGCGAGATGGTCAGTCGGTGAGGCCGGTCGGCCCGACGCTTCGGACCGCGGCGGTGAGCATGGCGACGATGCGCTCGACGGTGTCGCGTTGGTCGGCGGCGAGGCGGAACGGTTGGCGGTCGGTTCCAGACAGACCGGGAGCCACGATGGTTCGAGCCTCGTTGTCCGGGTAGGGCCAGCCGTTCTCGACGCACCCCTGCAGCGACTTCGTCTGCTGTTGCATGACCGGCGCTGGTTG
>CALLIQ010000508.1 GCA_938008925.1 uncultured Acidimicrobiales bacterium | reverse complement strand
CGGCACCGGTCGCCTCGTCGGTGTCGGCGCCCTCGTTTGGTTCGTTGTCGTCGGCGTCTTCGCCCTCGTGGGTGTCGTTGCCCTCGTCGGTGTCGTCGCTCTCGTCGGGGTCGTCGGCTTCGTCTGTGTCGTCGGTGTCGTCGACCTCGACGATCGATGAGGCCGCCACCAGGTCGCGGAAGACGATGTCCGATGCCTTCGCCGCCGCTCGACCGGTTTCGGGGACCGGCGCCAGATTCGCGATCTGGCGAAGGAGGTCGATCAGGAGCTTCGCCGTTCGCACGAAGTCGCCGGCGGTGATCTCCTCGCCATCGAGGACGTCATCGAGCCCACCCCCAGCGGCCCAACCGTGGGCGATGGCCATGAAACCCGAATCCGGGGCGCGGGTCTCGCCGATCTGCGCGAACCGTTCCGCCTTGGCCAGATCGCGATGCAGTCGTGTGAGCGCACCGAACCGCTTTGCGAGATCGGCGGTGGGAATCCACGGGTCCGGCCGGGGACCCGAACGCCGATCCTCATAGGTGAAGGTCGACGCCAACGCCGCGATCTCCGACGGCGACAAGCCATCGAACAGGCCGTCGTCGAGCGCTTCGACGAGCAGGAGGTCGCACTCGTGGTAGAGCCGGGCGAGCCGCTGGCCGGAGTCGGTGAGTTGCCAACCATCGAGATGGCCACGCACCTCGAGCAACTCGATCACCCGCTCGAACTGCACGCCGAGCGATTCGGTTCGGCTCCTGACCGCCTTGAGCGTCTGGGCGATCTCGAGATCGATCTTGTCGATGCGCTTCAGACCCTTTCTCGCAGCGGGTGGAAGGTCTTGCACCGAGCGAACGGCGCCGGTTGGACCGAGGCCCTTGCGGCGCTTGGCCCCGATCCGCCTCGCGTTGTTCATCGCCTGCGAGACCTCATGGATGAAGCTCATGCTGTGGGGCAGATAGGGCTCGGGGAGTTCGACCGCGCCGATCACCGACGGAACCGCCTCGAGCGACTGCGCATTGATTTCGTAGGTCTCGCTCTCGGAGTCGACCAGGGCGACCTTGATCCGGCGGCCCTTGCGGTATGCGACCGACAAGACGGTCATCGGCGTCGGCAGCGGGCGCTCTGCCTCGTCGATCCCGTCGAGTTCCACGATGTCACCTGGCTGCATCTGCGCCAGGGCGAAGGAAATGTCCTGGCGGTCGACGTCGAGTTCTTGGCGAGTCTCGACCGCGGCCCGCAGTTCCTCGACAGGGCCATACTCGGCTTCGAGCCGGCTCTCGATCTGATGCTTTCGCTGGCGGAGTCGATCGAGCGCACCTTCGCTCCGCACCACGTCGGCATCGGCCCGGAACTGAGCGAACGACAGGTTGAGCATCTGCCGAGCGCGGTCCGGGTCGTAGCGCCGCACCAGGTTGGCTGCCATGTTGAAGGTCGGCCGAAATGCCGACGTGAGCACGAACTCCTTGCTCGCGGCGAGGGCGGCGACCTGCTCGAACCGAACCCACGGCGACCACAGCACGACCGCCTGACCGTGGACGTCGATCCCACGGCGGCCAGCACGACCGGTGAGCTGGGTGTACTGCGCCGGCGTCAGCGCTTCATGATGCTCGCCGGTGAACTTCGTGAGCTTGTCGATCACGACGGTTCGCGCCGGCATGTTGATGCCGAGCGCCAAGGTCTCGGTGGCGAACACCACCTTTGTGAGTCCACGGACGAAGCAGGCCTCGACCGTTTCCTTCAGTGGCGGAACCATGCCCGCATGGTGAGGAGCGACGCCGGCCTCGAGCCCGGCGAGGAACCGGTCGTACTCGAGCACATCGAGCGACTCGCGATCGAGACCTCGGATGTGCTCCTCCGCGATGCGGCGGATTTCGGCCTGTTCGGCCTTGGTCGTGAGCGACATGCCCGAATCGACCACGGCGCGAGCGGCATCGGTACAGCCCGCTCGACTGAAGATGAAGAAGATCGCCGGCAACAGATCGGCTTCACGGAGTTTGCGGACCACGTCGACGCGCCCTGGCGTGCGCCACTTCGGTCGTTGCCGACCCCGCCCCTTCGGACCCTTCGTTCGCTGGCGACCCATCGAGCGCGGGTCGGCGTCGTAGCGGAAACCCTTCTGGTTGGCCTTGCCCGAGATCAGCGTGCGGCTGAGATGCAGTTTCGGGCTCGAACGCTCGCCGACGAGATAGAGGTTTTCGAGCTCGACCGGCCGTTGGAGTTCGACGACGAGGCGGGTCGTGCCCCGCACGGTCTCCATCCACTCGGCGAGCTCGTCAGCGTTCGAGACCGTGGCCGACAGAGCGACCAGCTGGATCGTTGAAGGGAGGTGGATGATGACCTCCTCCCACACGGGACCTCGATAGCTGTCTTGGAGGTAGTGGACCTCGTCGAGAACGACGGCCTCGAGCCGGTCGAGCGTTCGACCGGCGTAGAGCATGTTGCGGAGCACCTCGGTGGTCATCACGACCACGGGCGCTTCGCCGTTGATGGAGTTGTCACCGGTCAGGAGACCGACGTTCGCCGCGCCGTGGTCGGCGACCAGGTCGTGGAACTTCTGGTTCGACAACGCCTTGATCGGCGTGGTGTAGAAGACCCGTGTCCCGTGCTCGATGGCACGGGCAACCGCATAGGCGGCGATGAGGGTCTTCCCCGCTCCCGTCGGCGCTGCAACGATCACGTTGGCGCCCTCGTCGAGAGCGTCGAACGAGTCGGTCTGGAAGCGGTCGGGTTCGAAATCGAGGCCT
>CALLIQ010000507.1 GCA_938008925.1 uncultured Acidimicrobiales bacterium | reverse complement strand
CGCCACGCCAACAAGATCGAACTCGTCACCCGAAAGAAGATGATCGGGCGCAAGCTCGTCGCACTGGCCCACCACGAGCACACCAACGCCTGTCGTCACTGACGGATCGCTTCGGCCCTGCGGTTCGGGCGTCGGCGGTTCGGTCCTCGTGCGGTTCGGTCCTCGGCAGCTCGGTCCTCGGCGGCTCTTCCGCCGAGGCGGATCAGAGCAGGCTCTGCTGACCGGGGCTGTGCGCCGCTTCGTGATCGAGCAGCCAACGCTTCCACTCGAGACCGCCGGCGAAGCCGGTGAGCGACCCGTCGGCTCCGATGATGCGGTGACACGGCAACACGATCGAGATCGGGTTGCGACCGTTCGCTGAGGCGACGGCTCGCACGGCCGTCGGTCGGCCGAGCCTGGCCGCCTGTGCGCCGTAGGTGGTGGTCTCGCCGTATGGAACCTCGGCCAGTGCCGACCACGCCTGAACTTGGAAGTCGGTTCCGCTCGGATCGAGCGGCAGCTCGAACACGGTGCGGGTGCCGGCGAAGTACTCGTCGAGCTCAGCGATGGCTTGATCGAGGATTCGGTTCGACCCCGTCGTCACTTGGCCGAGCTTGACGCGATCGCGCCAGGTGTTCGCACTCCGATCGGAGGGCCACAGGATCGCCCGAAGCCCTCGCTCGCTCGCCACCAGTGTGAGGGTGCCCATCGGGGCCTCGTAGTCGGCGCTGATGAGGGTCTCGGCGTCGGCGGCGGATTCGGTTGCGTGGTCGTCGGTTGTGATGGTGCTCATGATGTCATGACTCCCTGCAGTGGTTCGGGCTGGCTGGTTCGGGCGGGCTGGTTCGGTCTGGGCTGGACGCGTGGCTGTTCGGCTGCAACTCGCGGCCGCACTCATTCGGGGTCGAGATAGGCGGCCCAGAGGTGATGCATCGCATAGGACCGCCACGGCCGCCATGCGTCGGCGGCCTGTGCGAGCGCCGGTGCGTCCTGTGCGATGCCGAGACGTTGGGCGACCCGGACGAGCGCGAGGTCGGTCGGGCAGAACGCATCGGGGTCGACCAGCGCCTTCAGGGCGACGATCGAGGCGGTCCACGGGCCGATGCCCTTCAACGCGACCAGGGCAGCCTGGGCTTCGTCACGGTCGGCCGACGGGTCGACATTCACTCGCCCCTCGGCCAGTGCGACCGCAACCGTGTGGAGCGTGTTCGCCCTCGCGGTCGTGAGTCCGAGTCGATCGGGGTCGATGGACGCCCAGACATCCGCCGTCGGGAAGACGTGCGTGACGCCTTCATGGGGGTGTTCGAGCGGGTCGCCGTGTTCGGCCACGAGTCGAGCGCACATGGCCGTCGCGCTCGCCACCGACACCTGTTGATGGAGCACGGCTCGAATCACGGCATCGACACCGTCGACTTCAGCGGGCGAACGGATCCCCGGCCGAGCGTCGATGAGCGGCCGTAGCGCAGGGTCGGCACCGAGGCGGCGTTCGATCACGGCCGGATCGGCATCGAGATCGAGCAGGCGACGGAAACGTTGGACGGCTTGTTGGAGATCGCTGAGCGACGACAATCGGAATCGGGCATCGATGTGCTCGGTCCCGAACGTCACCTCGCCGATCGCCGGGCCGCCGGGCAACCGCATCGAGCGACGGTAGGTGCGACCGTCGACCTCCTCGATGCCGCTGACAGCGTGGATGGACAGCCAGCCCAGCACGTGGTCGACGCGATACGGACGACGGAAGGGCATCCGCACCGAGATCCACTCGGGAGCCGGTGCTTCGACCGACGTGGTGCCACCTCGCTTGCCCCGCATCTCGGTCGGCGACATCGCGAACACCTCCCGCACCGTGTCATTGAACTGACGAATGCTCTCGAATCCCGAGGCGAAGGCGACGTCGGAGAAGGGCAGCGCCGTGGTCTCGATGAGCAACCGGGCCGCACGGGCCCGACGGGCTCGGGCGAGTCGGATGGGCGAGGCCCCGACCTCGGCCACCAACACTCGCTGGAGGTGTCGACTGCTCACCGCCAAGCGGTCGGCGAGACCGACGACGCCTTCGCGATCGACGACCCCGTCATCGATCGCCCGGATCGCACGGGCGACCAGGTCATTGCGACGGTTCCACTCCGGCGAGCCAGGGGTGGCATCCGGCGCACAGCGCTTGCAGGCGCGGAATCCCGCATCCTGCGCACCTGCCGGCGTGGTGAAGAACGTCATGTTCTTTCGCTTCGGACGCACCGGGGTCGGACAACTCGGCCGGCAATAGATACCGGTCGACGTCACGCCGACCGTGACCCAGCCGTCGAAGCGAGCATCGCGGCTCTCGACCGCTTCCATCCACGCTTCGAGCGGACCGTCGGTGAGGCCGGCGGTCGCTCCAGGAGTCGTGGTTTCGGTGTGTGCGGCGCTGGCCATGGCTCCATCTTGATGGACCACGCCACATCGAACCAGCGGGAATCGGACAGCTCGGTCCGGAGCCAGAAACAACCGGAGCAGCGCTCCCCTCCCCCGCTGACTACGGTCCGGCCATGAGTACGGGACTGATCTATCTCGTTGGAGCGATCGCCTTCGGCGGTTCCTACCTGGTGCGGTGGTGGCTCAAGCGAACCTACGCAACGTGGAGTCTCGTGCCGAACCAGTACGGGGTGACCGGGGCACAGACCGCCGCAGCCATCCTCGCCGACCACGGCGTCAGCAACGTGCAGATCCAGCAAGTGCGGGGCGCACTCACCGACCACTACGACCCGACGAAGGACATCCTCCGTCTCTCGCAGTCGAACTTTGGATCGACCAGCGTCGCCGCCATGGCCGTGTCGGCCCACGAAGCCGGGCACGCACTCCAGGACGCCAGCGAGGATCTTCGACTTCGGCTTCGCCGCTTCCTCGTCCCGCTCGCTGCTCTCGGGGCGCGTTTCGGCCCGATGGTCGCCGTCGTCGGGTTGATGATGAACAGCGGATTCGTCCTCCGATTGGGCGTCCTGCTCTTCGCCGGAATGATGGTCTTCCAGCTCGCGACCCTCCCGGTCGAGATCAATGCCAGTCGGCGAGCGTTGGAGAGCCTCGAACGACTCGGACTCTCCGACCCTGAACAACGGGCCGGGGTGCAGCGTGTGCTCACCGCCGCTGCGCTCACCTATGTGGCGGCCGCAGCAACCAGCATCGCCTACGTCCTCACACTGCTCGCACGAGGTCGCGGACGTTTCGTGGTGTGAGACTCGAGAGGTTTCTCCGTCGCGGTGTCGATTTCGGGCCAGCCCGTTCGACGACCACACGAACCACAACCGACCCGAGGGGGCCAACGACATGAAGTACGCATGCCTGATCTACAGCGACGAGAACGACCCGACCCAGAATCCCGATCCGACATCGGAGGCCATGGCCCCGATCATGGCTGGCTACTTCGCCTTCGGCGAGGAGTTCTCAGCTCAGATCCAGGGCGGTGAGGCTCTCGCCCCGACCGACACAGCGACGTGTGTTCGGGTGAAGGACGGCGACATCACCACCACGGACGGACCGTTCGCCGAGACAAAGGAGCACCTCGGTGGCTTCTACGTGGTGGAGGCCGATGATCTCGACGCCGCGGTGCGGATCGCAGCCAAGATCCCGCACGCCGCACTCGGGGTGATCGAGGTTCGCCCCGTCCTGGACTTTGGCTGAGAGCGCCGATCCCGCCGATCGTCCCGCACTCGATGAGTCGACGCTGGCCGATGTGGTCCGAGGCGAGTGGTCGCGGCTCGTCGCCACGCTCGTCTCGGATCTCGGCGACCTGACGCTGGCGGAGGATGCGGCCCAGGACGCCGCGGAGCAAGCGCTCGTCCAATGGCGAACCGAGCTGCCCGATCGCCCACTGGCCTGGCTCATCGTCGTCGCTCGGCGGCGCGCCATCGACGCCATGCGGCGAGATGCGGTTGGTCGAGACAAGAACGACCTCGCCGCCCGGCTCGACGAGCGGGATCGGCATCAGGCACTCACGCTCGACGAGCACTTGGACCAGACGATCATGCGCGACGAGCAGCTTCGATTGATCTTCGCGTGCTGCCACCCGGCGCTGAACACCGAGGCCCAGGTCGGTCTGACGCTGCGAAGCATCGGCGGCCTCACGACCGCAGAGATCGCCCGCGCCTTCGTGGTGCCCGAGCCGACGATCGCCCAACGGCTGGTCAGAGCCAAGAAGAAGATCCGAACCGCCGCCATCCCGTTCACGATTCCCCCCGACGACGAGCTGCTCGGCCGCACGGACATCGTTCGATCGGTGCTCTATCTCATCTTCAACGAGGGATACGACGCCTCGAGCGGCGACGAACACATCCGAACCGGACTCTGCGACGAAGCGGTTCGCCTCGCACGACTCTTGGCCGAACTCACCCCCGACGACCCCGAGAGCCTCGGGCTGCTCGCGCTCTTCCTACTCACCCA
>CALLIQ010000506.1 GCA_938008925.1 uncultured Acidimicrobiales bacterium | reverse complement strand
GACCTGATCATGCTGGCCGTTGGCACTCCCTCGACCTCCTCCGGCGGCGTCGACAGCCAGTACCTCACCGCCGTCGCTCGCAACGTCGGCGCCGGCTTGCGCAACAACCCGCGCCCCTTCGTCACGGTGATGACCCGATCGACGTCGCTCCCCGAGGTCCATCGCGCAATCATCGCCGAGCTCGAAGAAACCTCCGGCCGCGTGCTCGGCGAGTCGCTCGGCTATGCGTGTCACCCCGAATTCCTCCGCGAGACCACGGCGATCGCCGACTTCTTCGACCCGCCCGTGATCGTGTTCGGCGCCGACGACCCCAAGACCCTCGAGCAATGCCGCGAGCTCTACCCAGGCATCGCTGCCGAAACCGTCGAGGTCGGCATCGGCGAAGCCGCCATGGTCAAGTATGCGGCCAACTGCTTCCACGCCCTGAAGGTCACCTTCGCGAACGAGATGGGCGAGCTGTGTCGCACGCTCGACATCGACGCTCGCACCGTCATGGACATCTTCGCCAAGGACGACAAGCTCAACATCTCGGCCAAGTACCTCCGCCCCGGCAACCCGTTCGGCGGCTCCTGCCTGCCGAAGGATCTCCGTGCCGTCCTCGACACCGCCCGCCGCGAGGCCGTCGCGCTGCCGATGCTCCAGGGCACCTTGCTCTCGAACCAGCACCAGATCGATTCACTCGGCGAGCGTGTGCTCGACGAAGGGCCGACCCGTGTCGCGGTGATCGGTATGGCGTTCAAGGAAGGCACCGACGACCTGCGCGAGGCGCCGATGGTCCCGCTCGTCGAGCGTCTGCTCGGCAAGGGTGTCGACGTCGCCGTCTATGACGACGAGCTCGCCGTGGAGAACCTCCAGGGTGCGAACGCCACCTTTGCCCTGTCGACCCTCCCCCACCTCGCCGACCTGGTCAGCCGAGATCTCGCCGGTGTCATCAGCGGCGCCGACGTCGTGGTGATCAACCATCGACTCAGCGGCAAGGTCGATTGGGCCGACCTCGCCATCGACTCCAGGACCCGAGTGCTCGACCTCTGCTCGACGCCCGGACTCGCGAACCACCCCGGCTACGAGGGCGTCTTCTGGAACCGCGTCGACGCCGCAGACGAGATCACCCTCGCCTGACCAGCGCGAATTGGCTCCAGTCTCTGGGCCATCGTGCCGATCATCCTCAACATGAGGGGATCAGACGGTGACTCAGCGGCGCTCGCGCTCGTGCAGCAGTCGCCGCGCATCGGGATCTCCGCGTCCGTTGCGCTCGCCATCTCGACGATCGAATACGTCGCGGCGGGATTCGGTGCGATCGGCGTCGTTCTCGCCTCGTGGCGCGACGGCGCGCTGACCGCGACGACCCTGGGGGTCGCCGCCGTGCTCGCCAGCCTCGCATTCATCGCCTTCCGAGTGAGCCGAGTGCTGCAACGCCTGATCGAACACGGATCGATCTCGAGCCGGCTCGATCTCGCCGCGTCCTACGCCTGTGCCGGCCTGCACCTCGGCTTCGGCGCCTGGCTGACGTGGTTCACCATCATCGATCCCGTCGATGCTGTGTCCAACCTCGTCGTCCTGGCCGTCGCGGCTGGCTCGGTTGCAACGGCCGCGGTGCTGGTCGCGTCGGCACGGGCTGGACGGTTGCCCACCGACGAAGAGCTCAGCGCCGAGGCGGCAGCGGTCAAGGAACGGATCGGCGAGAAGCGAGCGAGCCGCCTCGAAGCCAAGGCGGGCAAGCCCACCGTTTGAGGCCACGAGCAGGGCCTTCTACCCTGCGGCGGTGCGTAGCTCCAAAGACTTCTTCAAGCCGCTGGCCGTCGGTGCCCCCGAACCCGTTCGGGAGATCCCGTTCCGCCCCTCGCGGATGATCCACTTCTTCCCACCGTCGAACGAGAAGATGGTGTCGAAGGTGCCCGACATCGCGCCGACGGTCGACATCTTGCTCGGCAACCTCGAAGACGGCGTCCCAGCCGATCAGAAGGAGGCCGCTCGAGCGGGTCTGATCCAGGTCGCAAAGACCGTCGACATGGGCGAGACCCAGCTCTGGACCAGGGTCAACTCGCTCGATTCACCCTGGGCTCTCGACGACATCACCGAGATCGTCACCGAGGTCGGCGACGCCATCGACGTGATCATGCTCCCGAAGGTCGAGGGACCCGAGGACATCCACTACGCGGATCGCCTCATCGCTCAGCTCGAGTCGCGCGCCGGTGTGTCTCGACCCATCTTGTTGCACGCGATCCTCGAGACGGCCCGCGGGGTCGCCAACGTCGAAGAGATCTGCGGTGCTTCACCCCGGATGCAGGGTCTGTCACTCGGTCCCGCCGACCTCGCGGCAAACCGTCGCATGAAGACCACACGGGTCGGCGGCGGCCATCCCGGCTATCTCGTTCGGGAGGATCCGCCGGTCGGCACCGACGGCGAGACCGACATCGCTGCCGCCCGCACGACCTACCAGCAAGACCTCTGGCACTACACGATCGCCCGGATGGTCGACGCCTGCGTCATGCACGGCATCCTCCCGTTCTACGGACCGTTCGGCGACATCAAGGACACCGTCGCCTGCGAGGATCAGTTCCGCAACGCCTACCTCCTCGGCTGCGTCGGTGCGTGGAGCCTGCACCCAGCACAGATCGGCGTCGCCAAGACGGTCTTCAGCCCCGACCCGGCTTCGGTGGCGCACGCTCAGCGTGTGATCGAAGCGATGGGCGACGGCACCGTGGCGATCATGCTCGACGGAAAGATGGAAGACGACGCGTCGGTCAAGCAGTGCCACGTCGTCGTCGAGTTGGCCAAGCAGCTCTCGGCTCGCGATCCCGAGCTCGCCGCCACCTACGGATTCTGAGGAGACGACGATGCAGGTTCGACGTTCCGTTCTCTACATGCCCGCCGCAAACGAGCGGGCCCTCGAGAAGGCCAAGACCATTCCCGCCGATGCGATCATCTTCGACCTCGAAGACGCCGTCGCCCCCGACGCCAAGGAACTGGCTCGCGGTCAAGCCGTGGCCGCCGCTGGATCCGGCCAATACGGCAATCGCGAGTTGACCATTCGTTGCAACGGGCTCGACACGCCGTGGGGCGCCGACGACGTGGCCGCTGCCGCGACCTCCGGCGCCGCCGCGGTCGTGATTCCCAAGGTCGACTCGGTCGCGTATCTCGATGAGATCTCCGCTGCCCTCGCTGCGGCAGGCGCCCCGGACGAGATGGCGATCTGGGCGATGGTCGAGACGCCGACGGCGATCCTCGACGTTCGTGAGATCGCCGCCCACGAGCGCGTCACCGTCCTCGTGATGGGCACCAACGATCTCTACCGAGAGCTCCGAGCGACGATGGTCGCCGGACGACATCCGCTGCTCCCCCACCTCGCGACCGCATTGCTCGCCGCCCGCGAGGCCGACGTCATGATCCTCGACGGCGTCTACAACGACGTGCGCGATCCCGAGGGCTTCCTCGTCGAGGCGACCCAGGGTTTCGAGATGGGATTCGACGGCAAGACGCTCGTGCACCCGAGCCAGGTCGACCCCACGAATGATCTCTGGGCTCCCGACGAGGACGAGATCGAGCACGCCCGAGCCGTGATCGCCGCGTTCGAAGAGGCGCAGGCCGACGGCCGAGGCGTCGTCACCGTCGACGGAAAGATGATCGAGAACCTGCACGTTGCGATGGCCGAACGAGCCATCGCCTTGGCCGACGCCGTTCACGCCGTTCGCTCCGCTCACTAACCGAGTTGCTCGCCAAGGCTCGCAACATCGCCGTCGCCGCGCAGCGCTCACCGCACGCCAGATCGGTAGCGGTCCCAACCAGCCTCGAGTTTTTAGCCCCAGC
>CALLIQ010000505.1 GCA_938008925.1 uncultured Acidimicrobiales bacterium | reverse complement strand
GGTGGTCGTCTCGTCGTCGACCGGTTCATCGGCCAGGGTCGTCGACGAAGCGGCGAGCGCGTCGACCGTGTCACCTGTGTCATCGTCGGCGGCGGGCAGGGTCGTGTCGGAGTCGTCGCCGTCGAGGGGCGTGAAGAGTCCGACCGGGTCGGTGGTTGATGACTGCGTCGTCGACGAGATGGCGATGCCGTTGGTCGCTGCGTTCTCGCGCGCCTGCATGGCCTGGTAGCCGAGCGGACCTGCAACGAGGCCAGCGCTCACGGTCGAGAGCGCGACAGCGAGCAAGAACCTCGGTGACCTGACTCCCTCGACAACGGCCTTCAGCACTCCACCCAACCCAAAAAAGATCTGCCTGCCCGAACGAGTGTCTAGTCGCCGAATGGGCCGAACGGATCAGTGCGGGTGGAATCACCCAGGGTCTGGCGCGACGCCTGCAGCGGCCGCTCGAGCGATTGGATTCCCCGGCCCGCGCCCGCGCCGGGATCGGACCGGGGAAAGGACCTCCCGGTCTAGCAGAAGACGTGACCAGTAGCCACCTTGATCACACGGGCCGTGGCCGGAAGAACACAGTCAGGCAGACGTCAGATGTGTGTCACTGAGCGACGAAGGCGTCAGCGACGAAACAGCGTGCGGTACACGTCGGCCGCCCGCTCGAGCTGGTCGAGGTCGACCCACTCGACCGCCTGGTGGGCTTGGTCGATCGAGCCGGGGCCGAACAACACGGTCTCCTTGGCGAGCGAGTCGTAGCTCAGCGCGTTGGAGCCGTAGGTCGCGGCCTCCGGGACGGTCTCGGCCAGCTCGCACAACTCGGCGATGAACGGCGTGTCCGGGTCCTGGTAGAAGGCGGCGACGCCGCGCCCGTAAGCGATGTCGACGATCGCCTCGAGCGGGAGTGCTGCCTCTTTGATCAGCGCAGCGAGATCATTGAACACGGCGTCCGGATCCTCACCCGGCGCGGTTCGGCGGCCCGCGTAGAGCGTGCAGCAATCCGGAACGATGTTGCGTGCCCGACCGCCACCGACTTCGGTGACCGACAACGTGCCGGGCCCGACCGCGGTCGAGCCTCCCGCCGCCGTGATGCGATGGTGCTCGGCGTCGAGGGCGGTCACGATCCGGGCTGCCGCGCTGATGGCGTTCGCTCCGAGTTCGGGTTGGCTCGAGTGTGCAGC
This sequence comes from uncultured Acidimicrobiales bacterium, assembly GCA_938008925.1. Lineage (GTDB taxonomy): Bacteria > Actinomycetota > Acidimicrobiia > Acidimicrobiales > SZUA-35 > CALEWY01. The sequence continues at coordinate 3,111 of CALLIQ010000505.1, read as the reverse complement.
CTTCCCGTTGACGGTGATCTCCAAGCCGACCGCGCCGCGGTGGCCGTGCACCGGGGCGCACATCGTCGGCTCGGCGACGACCAGGCGGTCGACCTCGAGGCCGGTGGACGACACGAACCGGCGGAAGGCGTGAGCGCCCAACAATCCGCCGACCTCTTCGGCGATCGTGCCGACCATCCAGACGTCGGGAACGAGAGCATCGCCCGCCGCTTGCATCTCTTCGATGACCGACAGCACCACGGCGAAGCTCGCCTTGGTGTCGACCGAACCGCGCCCGTAGACGCGATCGTCAGCGATGCGACCGTCGAAGGGGTCGTCGGTCATGTGCTCGACCGACACGGTGTCGAGGTGGGCGTCGACGACGAGCGTGCTGCGCGTCCCGTCGACAGACCCGGTCCCGGGAAAGTGGGCGTAGACGTTCGGCCGTCCAGCGATGACGTCGTCGAGGGTGACGGTCGCACCGAGGTGTTCGGCTCGTTCGGCGATGTGGTTGGCGAGGTCTCCCTCACCTCCCGGTCCGGACACGTCGCCCGCCTGCAGCGGATTGACACTCGGGATCTTCACCAATTCACTGACTCGTTCGGCGATGTCGGTCGTGGTGGCCATGGGCCACGATAGGGCGAGATCGGTCGACGGTGCCCGTCGAACTACCGTCCTGGCGATGAGCCCCTCCGATGATGCGGCCGTGGTCGAGGCGAAGAACGAGTTGCGAACACGGGCCAAGCGAAACCGTTCCGCCCTGCGAGCCGACAGCCTGCGCATCTGCTTCGGCCTTCGCCACTTCCTGCGATCGGCCCCGGCCGGATGGGTGGTGGCCTACTCGGCGATGCCGGGGGAGCCCGATCTCGCGTCACTCGTTGCTGCCGGTCGACCCGCCGGCGACGTCGGCCCGTTCGCGCTCACGCGCACGCCCGAAGAAGGGCGAGTGCTCTCCGTTCACCCCATCGATGCGCCGACCGAGCGCCATCGCTGGGGGTTCAGCCAGCCGGTCGCCGACGCGGCGACGGTTCCCGATGACGAGATCGCCGTGGTGCTCGTGCCCGGCCTCGCATTCGATCGGCGTGGCGGCCGACTCGGTTTCGGCGCCGGCTACTACGACCGCTTCTTGTCGAGGCTCGGCCCCGACACGAGGTTCGTCGCGGTGAGCGATGGCTTCATCGTCGACGAGGTGCCGACCGGCCCGAACGACGTGGCCATGACGCACCTGGCCACCGAAGCGGGCGTGGTTGCGCTGCCACTCAGCGGATGGTCAGGGTGAGATCGGTGTCGTCGGCGACGGCCTCGTCGGTCAGCAACAAGCGATAGGAGTCGTCGCCGGCGACGAACGCGTTGAGGAACGAGATGACGAACCGATTCGTCAGCTCGTGGGCCCGATCGATCGGCATGAGCTCGGCACCACAGCCCTCCTCGGCGTAGGCGTCGATGACGTCGCTGAACTGCTCCGGCACGTCGGGGATCAGCGGCACGAACTCCTGATAACGACACACGTCGGTGAACGACTGGTGGCCGCCACCTTCGAGGTCGATCTGGAAGTTGTAGGCCGAACGGGCGGCCTCGAGCGCCGGGGTGGTGTCGGTCGCGATGGGCGTGGTGGCGTCTTCGGTTCCGGTGATCGCGAGCACGGGAACGCTGACCGCCTCGAGCGTCTCGGCCGGCATGGCGTTGGTGAACGGAGCCATGAGGGCGATCGCGTCGACTCGCTCGTCGACCTCGATGTCACCCCGATCGGTGTCGAGTCCGCCGGCGTTGGCGACGGCGGTGAACCCGCCGAAGGAATGACCCGTCACACCAATGCGCTCCGGATCGATCGCCTCGCCGAGGGCGACGTCGAAGTCGAGTGGGCCACCGTCGCTGCCTTCGAGCAGTTCGGTGATCACGAGGGACGTGTCGAGTGGACGGTTGTACGCGATCTTCTCGGGATCGTCCGCCGACCCGATCACGAGCTCGAGGGCGGTGTTGCCGAGGTGGTTCGGCGCTGCCACCACGTAGCCGTGGCTGGCGAGCGTCTCGGTGAAGAACGAGGCGATGTAGCTCGTTCCGCCGCTGCCGTGGCTGTAGATCACGAGGGGGAACGGTCCGTCGCCCGACACCGGCGCGTCCTGGAGCGCATCGCGGGCCGGGACGCTGATGCTCGAAATGAAGTCGTAGGTGGCCTGTTCACCTTCGGTGCCGGGATCGATCGGGTACCAGATGTCGACCGAGATTCGGCGTGACCGTTCGGGGTCGCTGAACGCGATCGAGGTACGTCCGACGTCGAACGCGCCGCGCTCGGTCGGAGCTTCGGGCGCTGGACCGTCCGGGAGGACGGCCGTCGTCGCCGGCGCCGGCGGTTCGGTGGTTTCGGCGGCCGCGTCCGTCGTCGGGGGAGCGGTCTCGTCCGCACCGTCGTCGGTGCTTGTCTCGTCGGTGCTGGTCTCGTCGGCACCGGTCGTGGTGGTCTGTTCTGCGGCGGTGTCGGCACCGTCGATGGCTTGATCAGCGTCGCTGCCATTCGAACAGCTGACAGCGATGAGCGCAGCGGCGAGGATCGTGCTGGCGAGGCGGGGCGAACGCACGTGAAGCGGCATGTCGGGAACCTAGCGGCGGGCTCTTCGATGCGGCTGGTCGCCCCGGCTAGGTTCCCGAGATGCCGATCGATCCACAGCTCCAACCCATCGTCGACCTCGTCAACGGCGCCGCAGCGGAGGCACCGCCGATCTGGGAACAGTCGGTGCGAGATCGGCGCGCCGGCTACCAGGCACTCGTGGCTGCCGCGGGGGCCGGACCGGAGTTGGCGACGGTCACCGATGCGAGCTTTGCGGGGTCTGAGGCGACCATCCGGGTCCGCGTGTACAAGCCGACCGAGGACGGCGGCACCGGGATCATCGTCTACTACCACGGCGGCGGTTGGGTCATCGGCGACCTCGACACCCACGACGAGGTGTGCCGCCAACTGGCTCACCAATCCGGTTCCGTCGTGGTCTCGGTGCTGTACCGAAAGGGTCCAGAGGCGCGCTATCCCGCCGCCATCATCGATAGCTGGAACGCCTTCGAGTGGGTCGTCGCAAACCGTGGTGGCCTGTGTGGTGACGCCGACGCAAAGCTCGCCGTGTCTGGCGACTCAGCCGGGGG
>CALLIQ010000504.1 GCA_938008925.1 uncultured Acidimicrobiales bacterium | reverse complement strand
GACCCTAGTTGCCGAGCGTCTTCGGTCGGCTACCCACGCTCAGTCTCAGATCGCGAGCAGGCGGCCCCTCTCGCTTCGCCGTGTCAGGCAGCAGCGTCGATGAAGTTCGGGTGAGCGCCGAGGACTTTGATGAGCGTGGGCTGGTCGCGACGGGGGTGACATGTCGCTTCGATTCCGCCGACCTGGCCTGTGGCGAACGGAAGTCGTCCCCATGGATTCCGAGTTTGGAAGAACCAACCGTCCAAGATCCACAGCGCCATGCTGTCCAACTTCGCCCACCAGCCGACGGACTTCCGCTCGGCCTGAACTGGCACGAACTTGTCGGCGGGGAGTCCGGATCGGACGCACACCATGGGAAAGCCGCCCTGCTGGAACCGCTCGAGCTCGGTGATGAACTCGGTCATGTGGACGCACCGCCGCAGGCGTGGCGGGTGATGGGTGCGCCGATCGATCGGCTGTGAGAGCGTGCCGCGTCGGCCAAGGAGTGTCCGATGATCAGCCATTCTGACAGGGTTGTGTCGATGATCGAATTCCTTTCGTCTGCTCGATCCGGGGCGAACCATGATGCGACGAAGCCGCCCGGCGGAGAGCGAACGTCATGAGGCCACCGACGTTGACGTCCTCGTGGCTGTGCCTGCTCGCTGTGTTCGTCGTCGTCGGTTGCGCCCGAAGTGCCGAGGTCGCGAGTGACGCGCCCGAGTCAGTGCCTGTCACGACCGAAATACCAGGTGCGGGGGAAGGCGGCTCCGAGTCGTCCGTGCCCGCCGAGCGGGAGTCGGCACCGACCACGTCCACGGTGCTCCCGATCGCGGCGGACGACCTGCCGCCGGTCAACACTCCAGCCGGCCTCGTTCCTGAGAACTACGACGGACGCCTCCTCACCTACGCGTATGTGATCGAAGAAGGAGACGGACCGGTCCTTTGCACGCCGGCAATCAGCGTGTCCGACCCGCCGCAGTGCGACGGCGCGTCGATCGCTGGTTTGGACTGGGAAACGGTCGAGCACGAGGAGCGCCGGGGCACACGGTGGGGGCAGTACGTCGTGATCGGACACTGGCACGAAGGAACGTTCACCGTGACCGACCCGCCGATACCCATCGAGTCACTCCAGCTGGACTTCCCAGCCGGCGGCTCCGCGACCTCGAACCCATCTGATCCGAGCGACGGCGAATCGAGCGCTGCTGAACTGAGCGAAAGCGATCTGAACGAGATCGAACGCCAGGTGATCGAGCTCAGTTTCGAGATCGCGCCCGTGACGGGGATTCTCGGCACGGCGGTGGCCGATGGAGAAGTGCAGGTCGGTGTTTGGCTGGCGACCGAAGAGGCCCAGACCCGCCTCGATGAGCAGTTCGGCGTTGGCGTCGTCCGACTCATGGGTCTGCTCTGGGCAATCGACTAGTGGGCATGTTCGAGGATTGAGACCCACAACGAGTCTCGAGTGAATCGGCTTCGCCTTGTGGGTCAGGCGAAGCGGTTGGCGCTACTCGCGCCGGAGCTGTTCGAACTTCCCGGTGGCCGTGTCGACCTCGTAGGCGTCGGGCATCGAGAGGCTGTTCCAGAACTCGACTGGTTCGAAGCTCGCCATGTGCTCGTTCATCCAGAGAGTGAAGACGGTCCCATGCGTGACCAAGACCACTGACTCATCAACCACTGTTTCGTCGGCGCGAGACGCAACGACGCCATCGAAGCGCTCGATCGCGTCGCGCTGTGGTTCCCAGCCAGCGACCGCCTGCCCCGACAGATAGCGGGCAGCCGCATCCTGGTGATCCTGTGGCTCGGGGTACCAGGGCTTCGACACCTCTCGGAGCTCGTCGCGGACGATCACCGATCCGAGACCGAGGCCCTCAGCGGTCTCGATGGCCTTGCGCTCAGAGCTCGCGGCGACTCGAGCGGTGGCGCCGTCGAGGTGCTGAGTGATGACGTTGCCGAGCTCGGCGGCGAAGTCGTGGCCAGAAGGCGACAGGGGCCAGCTGCCCGCCGGCTCGGACGGGTCGATCTGCGGTTCGGAATGCCGGACGAAGACAAGGCCTGACATCACCTGAACGTAGCGACTGCTCGTCGGCTCTCAGTCGGCCGGCCAGAACACCCCGATGAGTTCCACCGACTCGGGCCCGAACTGTTCATCGAGGCGCGCTTGGGCTTCGATTGTGGCCACCCAGACCCTTACGCGGACTCGACCCTCGACATGCCCGATCGCCAGAAGGCTCTCGCCGGGTGCGATCGAATCCCAGAGGTCGACGACGTCAGCTTCGAGCTGCGCCAGTTCGTCCACGCTCGGCTCGCTGGCGTCGGCGACGACCAGGCATACAGGTCCGCCCCAGTCGGCACGAATCGCCTCCTCGTCGCCATCGGCGACCTCGGTCATTCTCACAACGAGAACTCCGGGTTCCCAACCGACATCAGTCGGGTCGAACGCGATCCCCGCCGGTCTTGGTTCCTCCGGTGGCACCACGTCGACACTCACGAACTCGGGCCGGGTGGTCACGACATCGATGGCGGCGTTGTAGTCGACGGATCCGACGCGTTCAGGGTCGGTCGTGTCGGACCACCAACCGCCGTCGGGCGTCGGGCACGGCACCTCTTTCGGTGTGTCGTCTTGCTCCAGCGTCCGGATCTGACTCCAGTCGATCGGGTGGCTGGGTCGTGTGAGGACGAACGTGCTTCCGGTCCATCGGCCGATCACGACGTACTCGCCCCAGCGACTTCCCGCCTGTGCGTCGTGAGCGACGTTGCTCCAGTCCCAACCTTCGATCGGGACGCCATTGCATTGGGGTGGGTCTGAGTCAGCGATCGCAGGCCCGCAGATTCGCGGCCCATCACCGCTGTCGATGACAGTGCTCAGGGCGAGAAAGCTGCCATCGTAGCTCTCAGCGACGAGGCCTGCTGGAGCGTTCACCGGAGGCAGCTGCTCCCAGTCGATCACCGTGGTCGGCACCGCTGTCGCGGTGCTCGTACTGGCATGTGTTGTCAGATCAGGGTCGGCAGCGCCCTGCTCCGTCGGCGGGCTCTCGCCTTGAATCGCAGACTGCGATGCGCTCCCGCTGTCGTTGACGCACCCGCCGGCGGTCATCACGAGAGCGACGAGCACGCTCAAAGTTCTGGGGCACCGGTTGGATCGTCGCATTCACTGTCCGTTGTTCGGTTTGACTGCGCAGGCCCACCCCGTCTTGACGTAATTGCGGGTGCCGACTGATTGTACGGGGAGAGTGAGAGGGCGTCCTGGTCGCCCCGGGACCAGGAGACCGCAATCGTTCACCAACTATCGTCGGATGATGAGCCTTCGGATTCGCCAGATCGTTCTCGACGCTTCTGACATCGAGGCGGTTGCGACCTTCTGGTCGGCGCTCCTCGGTTGGCCGATCACCTTCCGCTCCGCCGACTGGATCACGATCTCCGGTGAATCGATCGACCTCGCGGTGCAGCGCGTGACTAATCACGTCGAGCCGCGTTGGCCGCAACCGGAGCGCCCTCAGCAGGTACATCTCGACCTACCGGTTCCTGACTTGGATGAGTCGGAGCGCCTGATCCTGCAGCTGGGTGGAGAGAAGTTGGCCGACCGCCCTGACGAGGATCCACCGTTCCGAGTCTTCGCCGACCCCGCCGGCCACAGCTTCTGCCTCGAGGACGCCAACGAGGGCATGACCGTAGGTGATCGCCTGGATCTGCCATGCGCCGAGTAGCGAGATGATCGGTTAGCGGACGCGCTCGGTCCCAGCGACGGTGATGCGCCGCATGACGCGTCGCTCGTTTGCGATGTCATAGGGCAGCAATCGATGCAGCGTCGTGCGGTTGTCCCACACGACGAGGTCGTGAGCCCGCCAGCGGTGCTGATAGACGAGATCGTTGGCGACGAGACCGTCTTCGATCTCGGCGAACCGCCGCCTGCTCTCGGCTTCGTCCCGGCCCACGATGTGTGAGGCGTGGCCCCCCATGTAGAGCGACTGCGTGCCGTCCGCGTGGGTGCGAACCCAGGGGTGTTCGACGGGCGGATACTTGGCCCGCTCCTCATCGCTCATCGGGTCCATGCGTCCGGGGTTGTTGGCTCGTGAGTACTCGTAGCTGTGCACCAGCGAGAGCTGCTCGATCTCCGACTTGGCCTCGTCCGAGAGCTGAGCGAGCGCCGCTCGCATGTCGGCGAACTCGGTTTGGCCGCCCTGCTTGGTCACCTCGACTGCGTAGAGCATCGTGCACAGCGCGGGGATCTCTCGGAACGAGCTGTCGGTGTGCCACCGCTGCGTTCCTCGCAGGAAGACCGACTGTGAATCGTCGAACTCGGCGATGTCACCGTCCGGCTTCACGTTGGTCAGATTGAAGATCTCCGGATGGTCCGGGTGTCGCTTGTCGGGCTCGGGGAGGATCTCGAGTTCGCCGAACGCTCGCCCGAGCGCAACGAGTTCGGCGGGCGCGATGTCGCTGCCGCGGAAGATCAAGACCGAGTGCTTCAACAGCGCATCGGCGAGCCCTTTGGTGAACTCCGAGTCGCTCAACGCCGCGTCGATGTCGAGATCGGTGACGACCGCGCCGAGTGGCTCGTCGAGCGGCACGAACTCGATCATGCGAACTCCAAGAGGCACTCGGGCGACGACGGTTGCACGGGCGAGAAGTCACGAGCCGCGTAGTACTCGGGTCGTTCGTAGGACTCGCCTCGGTTGTCGACTGGGCACACGTTGATGTAGAGGAGCAGTCGGCGGAGCGGGCTGATGTTGACCGACGAGCCGTGCACGACGGTCATGTCCATCAGCAAGAGCGACCCGGCGGTTCCGGTGATCGACTCGAGGCCGTAGTCATCGACGAGACGCTTCATCGTGTCGCCCGTGATGTCGTAGCGATACTTCGACACGGCTTCGAAGTCGGGAGCGGATGGGTCGACCTGGGCGGTGGACACCAAACCCTCCCGGTGGGAGCCGGGGACGGCGAGCAGCGGCGCGTTCGCTGCGGTGACGTCATCGAGAAAGACCGCGATCATGATTCCGCGAGGGTCGGGCACGCCGTCAACCCGGTGGTAGGTGCCGAAGTCTTGGTGCCAGGCGACGATCGAGCCGTTCGTCTGCTTCATGTTGATGCGCGACTGGTGAACGAAGAAGTCGTTGTCGAGCAGTTGGCGGCTCGTCTCGACGAGCGTTGGGTGATGAACGAGTGCGTCGAGTCGATCGTCGAACAGGTGCATGCCCCAGCAGACGTGGGGCGAGCCGTCGGCCTCGCGACCAACCTCCGGCCCGGGTCGTTCCAGCACCTCGAGCGCAGCGGCCTGCAGCACGTCGACCTCGGCCGCTCGAAAGGCGTCGGGGATCACCAACCATCCGCGGTCTCGATACTCCGACGTTTGTGCTTCGGTCAGGATCACGAGTCCGACCCTTCGCGAATCTGGCCGATCCCGGCAGCGAGCGCGGATGTCATGAGGCCGATGTCGTAGCTGTAGCTGATCATGCGAAATCCTCGATTCACCCAGTCGATACCCGTCTGTACGTCGCCGGCCAAACACGCTGCGGCCTTGCCGTGCTTCTCACATGCGTCGAGGATCGCGTCGATGCCGGCATGCATCGACGGGTGGTCGGTCTCGCCCGGAACGCCGAGTGACAGCGAGAGATCGCCGTGGCCGAGATGGGCGACGTCCACGCCCGGGACCGACATGATCTCCTCGGCGTTCGCGACACCTTTGGCGGACTCGATCAAGACACAGACCATCGTGCGGTCGTGGGCTCCGTCGATGACCTCCGGGACGGTGTGGCCGCCGTAGTCGTCGTGTGCGCCACCGAACATCGCCCCGCGCTGGCCCGTCGGCGGATACCTCGTCAACCGCACGAACTGCTCAGCCTGCTCTGGCGTCTCACACATCTGGAACAAGATGCCCATGGCGCCGAGGTCGAGCAGCTGGGCGGTGTGTTCGTGGGTGGTCGCTCGCGGTCGAACGAGCGGGACGATGTCGAGGCCCCGACACAGCGCGAGCTGGTTCTTGATTTCGCCGTAGGAGAATCCTGAGTGCTCCATGTCGTAGAAGACGAAGTCAGCGCCCGCGCCTTGGAGGACTTGGGGCAAGCCGGCGCTCAAGAACTCGAACACCATGGTTCCGTAGAGCGTCTCTCCCGCTGTGAGTCGACTCTTGACCGGATTGGCTCGCATGGATCGGACGCTACTGCTGGGATTGATCCCGTTCGAAAAGCTCGGCGGACGTTCGGTTCCGAACGATGTGCCCTCGTCGGGTCAACATCCAGATCCCCGATGCGTGATGTCGCACCGAGGCCCTGCAAGTTCGGCCTGATGACATCACAACACGATCGTGCGCGAGGGGGGACTTGAACCCCCACGTCCTTTCGGACACTGGAACCTGAATCCAGCGCGTCTGCCAATTCCGCCACTCGCGCAAAGTGGTCCGGCGATCGTAGCGCTCCCAACAGCGATCGCCCCACGAGTAGTTTGACCCGATGGTGTTGCGAGGATTCGAGGATCGCCTCGAACGATTGGTGGAAGGCATGTTCGCTCGCGCCTTCCGCACCGGCCTGCAGCCGGTCGAGGTCGGGCGCCGTCTCATCCGCGACGTCGATGCCAATCGGACCCTCGACGTGCACGGTCGAACCGTCGCCCCCAACCGGTTCGAGATCAGCCTCGCCACCGAGGACTTCGAGCGGTTCGCCCAGATCAAGGACTCGCTGATCACCGAGCTCGTTGCCACGGTCCGTGCGCACGGCGCGGATGAGGGCCTCATGTTCCTCGGCCGCATCTCGGTCAACCTCCTCGAAGACGCCGATCTCACCGTCGGCATGTTCCGCGCCACGCCGCTCTTCGACGAGACGATCAATCCGAACGCGCCGATGGGCTGGCTCATGGTGAACGACGGCACGGTCTTGGAGCTCCCGGCTCGCCAACTCACGCTCGGTCGGATGCCGAGTTGCGACGTCGTCCTGCCCGATCCGAACTCGTCGCGTGAGCACGCCCAGCTCCACCCGGACGGCGACAGTTTCGTCCTCATCGACCTCGGCTCGACCAACGGCAGCCGCGTCAACGGCGAGCGAGTCACCCGACGCCTGCTCGTCGATGGCGACACGCTCACGTTCGGCACCGTGAGTCTCACGTTCCGTCAGGCATGACCACGTCAGCAAAGCGGGCCACCCCGCACGCTCGAAACGGCGTTCGCCAGTACTGTGTCGGGCGCCGTGCCTGACGCATTGTTGACCTTGCTCCGCTGGTGCCTGTTGGCGCTCGTCTACCTGTTCTTCTTTCGCGTGCTGCAGGCCACATGGCGCGGCGCCCTCGCACCCAAGCGCGTCGAGGCTGGAGCGAAGGGCCGCAAAGCCCGGAGTGCAGCTCCGGCCGCGGTTCCCGCCGGCGGCGGAGGCAACCCGGGCGTCTCGAGCGCGCCGAGCCGGCTCACCATCGTCGACCCGCCCGACAAGGCTGGCGCCACCTTCGCCATCAACACCGAGCTGTCGATCGGTCGCGCTGCTGGCTGCCAGGTCACGCTCGACGACACCTACATCTCCCAGATCCACACCCGCCTCAACCGGGGCGAGAGCGGCGTCGTGGTCGAAGACCTCGGCTCGACGAACGGCACCTACCTCAACCGCCAGCGGGTCACCGCGCCCACCGTCGTCACCATCGGCGACCGAATTCAGGTCGGCAGCATCGTGATGGAGCTCGCATGATCCGACTCGAAGGCGCGTCGGCAACCCACGTCGGCCAAGTCCGTCAGGTCAACCAGGACCGCGCGCTGTTCTCGAAGAGCATCGCCGCCGTCGCGGACGGCATGGGAGGCCACGCCGGGGGCGAGAAGGCGGCAGCGCTCGCAATCGGCGAACTGAGCGGCGTCCGCGGACTCATCTCGCTCGAACGCCTGGTCAAGGTCGCCGAGGCCGCCAATCGCCGCATCTACGAGCAGGCATCCGACCCGTCGCTCCGCGGGATGGGCACCACGCTCGTCGCAGCGGCAGCCGATCCCGGCAACTCGATCCTCAACATCGTGAACGTCGGCGACAGCCGCGCATACCGAGCCCGCGCCGGCGCACTCGAACAGCTCACGCAAGACCACTCGCTCGTCGAAGATCTGGTTCGCGAAGGTCGCCTCACCCGCGAAGAAGCGCTGACCCATCCGCAGCGAAACATCGTCACCCGAGCGCTCGGCATCTCCGCCGAGGTCGCCGTGGATCCGTATCAGATCGACGCCGAGGTCGGCGATCGCTACATCTTGTGCAGCGACGGATTGTTCAACGAGGTCGACGACCAGTCGATCCTCGGAATACTCGCCAACAACGCCGACGCCGCCAAGGCTGCCGAGCTTCTCGTCGCCGAGGCCGTCGAGCGTGGCGGGCGCGACAACGTCACGGTCGTGTTGATCGACGTCAAGGACGCGACCGACCCCGTCGGCGCCGAGCCCGAAGCGGCCGATCGTGACATCACCAAGGAAGAACCGCTCGACGTCGGCGACGGCCCCCTTGCCGAAGCCCCCGAACACGGCTCACTCGGTCCCCGTACCGAAGAGGTCCCGCCGGTCGATGCGCCGATCGCCCTACTGCCCGAGGGAGCGCCCGAACAACCCAGCGGCGACGAAGTCCACCGCGGCCGTCCGGCCAAGCGCCGCTGGTTGCCCTTCCGTTCGACCCTGTTGCTCAGCCTCGTCGTGATGTTCGTGCTCGGTCTCGGCCTCGGCGGCTCGTATTGGTACAGCCGTGGCGCCTACTTCGTCGACGACGTCGAGGGCTCGGTCGTGATTCTCCGCGGCCGGCCCGGCGGCGTGCTGTGGTTCAACAGCGAGGAGATCGACGACACCGGTCTACTCGTCGAGGACCTCGACGGCGCTTCCCGTGAACGGCTCCGCGCCCGGACCCAGTGGGGCTCGCTCGACGACGCCCGCGACTTCGTCAGCAATCTCAGTTCGGCGGACACCGCGACGCTCACCGGCTGACATGAGCCGGTTGACATGAGACCTCGCACCGTCGAGCTCGGCCTGCTCGTTCTGGCTTCGCTCATCACGGTCGCTGCCTATGGGCTCACGAGCCTCGGCCGAGCCGCGACCCTGCCCGCCAACATCGTCCCGTTCCTCGGGATCGTCGTCACGCTGCTGCTCGCCGCCCATGTGGTGGTGCGGCGGTTCGCGTCTGCCGCCGATGGTCTTCTCGTGCCACTCGCGGCATTCCTCAACGGCCTCGGCTACGTCGTCATCGCTCGCCTCGACCCGGGTCTCGCCGACAGCCAGTCGGCGTGGACCTTCATCGGCCTGGCCGC
>CALLIQ010000503.1 GCA_938008925.1 uncultured Acidimicrobiales bacterium | reverse complement strand
CAGCACGTGCTGCTCACGACGCGGGTCACCGCAGATCTCGCACTCGGCACCCTCTGACACGTTGAAGCACGTCTCGCAGAACGAGACCTTGTCCTTCAGCTCGATGACAGCGTCGGCGAGACGCTGCGCATCGACCCGATCGACCTTCAGGAGATGGAAGGCGATTCGCTGCGCCGACTTCGGGCCGATGCCGGGAAGGCGGCCGAGTTCGTCGATGAGGACCTCGACGGGTTTTGCGTATGCGCCCACGGGTGCGTGCTACTCGCCGCCGAGCATGCCGCCGAGGGCGCCGAGATCGGGCATGCCGACCTCGCCCATCGACTGCTCCTGGAGTTCCATGACCTTGTCGCCAGCGTCGCGGAGTGCGGCCAGGACCAAGTCTTCGAGGATCTCCACGTCGTCGGGGTCGACGACGTCGGGGGCGATCGACACGGCGACGAATGCGCCGGCTCCCGTCATCTGGACGGTGACCTTGCCACCACCAGCCGAGCCCTCGAGCACCGTTTCGGCCTGCGCTGCTTGGGCGGCCTCCATCTGGGCCTGCATCGCCTGGGCCTGCTCGAGCAGGCCGCCAAGATCGAATCCGCCTGCGGCGTCAGTCATCGTGAGCTCCTTCGCTGATGAAGCCCCAAGTCTGGCCGACGCGGGCCCCGCTTCCACGGAGCCTCGGACGGCCGATCGTCACTCTCGGGGTTCGACGATCTCCGCGCCCGGGAACGCTTCGGTGAGGCGATCGATCCCGCTCGTCGCCGCATCGGATGCGTCGGCGAGCTCGGACACGTCGCCGACCTCGGCCGCCTCGGCTTCGGTGTCGACCGGAGCGGTGGGGGCGGGAGCCTCGGGTGGGGTCGATGGAGCCGGAGGGGGAGGCGAACCGTCGAGCTGCAACTCGATGGTGACAGCTTGGCCGTAGCGCTGGCTGATCGCGGCCTCCATGTCGGACTTCACCTCGTTGCATCGCTCCATGCCGAACTGATTCGGGAAGCCGAACACGACCGTGGAGCCGTTCACGGCGGTCACGCCACCGAGCCGGAACTTGGAGCGGACCTTCTGCGACACCGAAGCGAGCAGCTCATCGAAGTCGCCCTGCAAGGTGGCGAGCACGAGCGGCGCACCGCCGGTCGGGGCGGGAGCCGCCTGTGGGGGAGCGGCCTGCGGTGGACCTTGCGCAGCGGCCGGTTCGGGCGCCGGCTGGCTGTGTGCTTGCTGGGGAGGCGCTTGCTCTACAGGCGCCGCAGTCGGCGTCGATGGCGCCGGGCGTGGTGGTGCGGAGCGTCGTTGCGGCCGGGGAGCAGGCGCAGTGGCGGGAGGCGCCGCCTGCTGCGGTTGTTCCGTAACGGCCGCGGCAGCCGGTTGCTCGGGCGCTGGTGCAGGCGCGGGGGCCGGTGCGACAGCCGGAGCCGCCGCTTGTGGCGCAGGGCCACCGCCGGCCTCGAAGGCGGCGAGGCGGGCCTCGAGCGCTTCGATCCGTTGCATGAGGGCGGCGGTGTCGGCTCCGTCTCGTCGGGCCAGCGTGAGTACGGCGACCTCGAGGGGCACGCGCGGATCTGGTGCCTGGCGCATCTCGACGAGTGCCTGGCCGATCGTCTCGAGCGACCGCGTGATGGTCGCCGGACCGAGCTCGGCTCCGAGGCTCGTCGCGGTGTCTTGGGCCCGTTCGCTGAGCTGATCGAGCGGCGCGCCCATCGAGGCCAGGAAGGCCGAGCGCAGCGTGTCGAGCGTCGTCTCGCCGATCACGCGCGGCTCACGACCGCTCTCGAGCGCTCGCTGGATGGCGGCGATGCCGGCGGCTGCATCACCGGCGCCGATGGCCTTGGCCAAGTCGGTGCCGACGTCGGATTCGCTCGGGACGCCGCCGGTCGCGGCCACGAGATCGAGTGCGGAGAGCGTGTCTCGGGCAGAACCGCCGCCGCGCCGCAGCGCGTATTCGATGCCGTCGTCGTCGACGTCGAGCCCGGCGTCTTGGATGACCCAACGCAGGTGTGAGTCGAGATCGTCGCTGGGGAGCAGGCGGAACTCGAAGGGCTGGGTTCGGCTGCGGATCGTCTCGACGACCTTGTGCGGCTCGGTGGTGGCGAGGACGAACACGACGTGAGCCGGCGGTTCCTCGAGCGTCTTCAGCAGCGCGTTCTCCGCGCCCGAGCTGAGCATGTGGACCTCGTCCAAGATGTAGACCTTGGTCCGACCGGGAGAGCCGAGGGCCACCTTGGCGATGAGATCGCGGATGTCGTCGACCTTGTTGTTGCTGGCGGCGTCGAGCTCGTGGAGATCGAACGAAGTGCCCTGCTCGATGGCGAGGCAGCTCTCGCACTCGGTACAGGGCTCGCCTTCCTGCAGATTCTCGCAGTTGAGGGCCTTGGCCAGGACGCGGGCGGTGCTGGTCTTGCCGGTGCCACGAGGGCCGCTGAAGAGGTAGGCGTGACTCTGTCGACCGTCGCGCACCGCAGCCCGCAGCGCGTTGGTGACGTGAGACTGCCCACGAATCTCTTCGAAGTTGCGGGATCGATAACGCCGGTAGAGCGACTGGTGTGCCACCCGGCGAGCCTAACGGTCCGGGTGTGACGACGAGGAGGGAGCACACGAACGGCACCGCCGACCTGGGCGCGAAGGCTGCTGCATCAGGCCTTGGCGAAAACGGCGAACGCCTGCTCTCGCAAGTGGTGGCCAGACGACCTGCGGCACTCCGAAGGTTCCGCTGAGAGCTGCTGCCTTCCGGCCCTGACTCGGTTCACGGGCTTCGGTCGCACAGGGTCCGACCACCACCTGCCAGAGCAGGCGGACCCCGATACGCTATCCAACTCCACACCGGCTCCGGTGTCGCGACGGCGAGAGTTGTCGCGAAGTCGGATTCGATGCGGACACAACCAGGAGGAGTGCGAGAGCGGCCGAATCGGCACGCTTGGAAAGCGTGTGACCTTCACGGGTCCGTGGGTTCGAATCCCACCTCCTCCGCCAAATCACCAAAGACCCGGGCCATCGGCTCGGGTCTTTCTCGTTTCCGGGGGACGGCGCCGCAGGTTGCGTGCGCTTTGTCGCGCCGGTGCGACGGGGCGCCCGCAGGTTGAATTCGTCGGTTCTTTGAACGTGTTCAGTAAACGCGCTAGGGTGCCGGGAACGCCCACGAACGACCTGGACATCACATGACGCTGCTCGATGACCCCCGCCCGATCTCCGCTGACTCCCACGCGTTGGAAGGTCCGGAAGTGTTCGATGGCCTGGCCGAGCGCTTCGGCGACGACGCGCCCCGCGTCGTCAGCAAGGAGGGACGGGGCGATTTCATCGTGGTCCCGAACATCCCCAATCGGTCGCGCAACGTCGCCTTCATGGCGCTCGCCGGTACCCGGCTCGACTACGCAACGCCGCTCCCTCGTGAGCACGCATCGAAGCCCGGCGCGGGCTCGATCGACGATCCGGAGATCCAGGCCTACATCAACGGCGGCTACGCAGCGATGCGGCCCGGCCTCACCGACGGCGCTCGCCGGCCAGACGACCAAGACATCGATGGCGTGTCGGCCGAGATCCTCTACCCCGGCTGGTTCCCGATGTTCAGCCTGCCCGACCTCGATCTGATGGTCGCTCTGCAGCGGAACTACAACGACTGGATGCACGGCCAACAGGTGGCCTCGAAGGGTCGCCTCGTCGGCCTCGCGGCGTTGCCGGTGCAGCGACCCGAGATCGCCGTCGCCGAACTCGAGCGAGTGATCGGTCTCGGCTTCAAAGGCATCGTCATCCCGAGCAACGCGCCGCGGGGTCGTCGCTACAGCGACGAGGAGTACGACCCGATGTGGGCGCTCGCCGAAGAGGCGGGGCTGCCGGTTGCCTTTCACGTGGCCTGCATGTCGCACGTGCCCGACTGGATGAAGGCATCGAAAGACCGAGACCCGGTCACGATGTACGCCGCCAGCCCGGCGCTGATCCACGACACGATGGTCGAGCTGATGGTTCGGGGCGTGTGCGCGAAGTTCCCCAACCTCAAGTTCGTGCTGGCTGAGTTCAACGCCGGTTGGGTCGCGCACTGGCTCGACAAGGTGCAGCAGGGCTGGGCTCGGGAGTACTCCAAGGATTCCTCGAGCACGCCCCCGGTCGACGTGTTGGACATCTGGAAGCGTCAGTTCTTCGCAACGATCGAAGACGACACCGCTGCTTTGCAGACCCGCGACCTGATCGGCGAAGAGACGTTGCTGTGGGGTTCGGACTATCCCCACACCGACTCGACCTGGCCGTGCTCGACGCAGGTGCTCGATGAGATGTTCGAGGACTACTCGCCCGAGACCCGGGACAAGATCACCCGGACGAACGTCGCCAGTCTCTACTCGCTCTGATTCCGGCGAGAGACGCGTTCTGCGGCAAGGTGACCACGCGTCTAGTGTCGTCGGCCAGGCACCTTTGGGCAGGAGAAACCATGAAGTTGATGCGTCGCGCGGCCGCTGCCGCGATCATTGGACTGACCGCGATCGTCGCGCCGTCGACCGCCGGGGCCCAGGAGCCACCGGCCATCCCGGCATTCGCCAACACGGCGTGTCCTCACCTCACCGATTCGGTCGTGCGGCTCTACAGCGCCTACTTCCTGCGGGCGCCGGACGAGCCCGGCTTCGATGGTTGGGTCGAGCTCTACCAGGGGCCTGACTGGACGCTCGACCGCATCTCCGGTTTCTTCGCAACGAGCGACGAGTTCGTCGCTCGTTACGGCTCGGTGAGCAACGCCGAGTTCGTCGATCTGATCTACCGCAACCTCTTCAACCGGGTGCCCGATGCCGGGGGTCGTGCCTTCTGGATCGGCGAACTCGACTCCGGCAACCGCGATCGCGGCACGGTGATGTTGAACTTCTCCGAGAGTGAGGAGTACATCCTCCTCACCCGGTCGTTCACACCGCTCGCCGGCTTCTTCAACTCGTACCCGACCGGCACCACCTTCCAGTGCGGTGTGGGCCCGGCCAGAGTCAACATCGGGACGGGCACCCGCTACCTCGACATCGGTTTCGTGAACCCGAACGACACCGGTGCGCAGTACGTCGTTCGTTCGGTGCAGAGCGGTCAGTTGGTCGACGAGATCACCGCCACGGTGCTCCCTCGCGACACCGACTCCTATTTCAACCTCGTCGCCAACCGGACCTCGGCCCTCGATCTGTCGATCCCCGACAACGTCGCCTGGATGATCGTCGTGTCCGACACGCCACTGCCAGAAGAGCGTGGCGGCTGGATCGTCGCGCCGGCCCTCCAGGGCCTCGCGTCGCTCGACTAGACGGTGACCGACGATGAACTGATGGCCGAGGCCATCGCCGAGGCCCGCCTCGCGCTCGCTCACGACGACGTGCCCGTCGGCGCGCTCGTGGCCGGGCCGGATGGGTCGGTGATCGCCCGTCGACACAACGAACGCGAACTCACCGGCGACCCGACCGCTCACGCCGAGGTGCTGGCTCTGCGAGATGCGGCGGCGGCAACCGGATCGTGGCGTCTCGAGGGGTGCACGCTCGTCGTCACGCTCGAGCCCTGTCTCATGTGTGGTGGTGCGGCCTTGAACGGTCGGGTCGGTCGCATCGTCTATGGCGCGGCCGACATGAAGGCGGGCGCATGCCTGAGCCTCTACAACATCTGCGACGATCCGCGGCTCAACCATCGCATGGACCTGACACCTGGCGTCATGGCCGGTGAGTGCGCCGCGTTGCTCAGTGACTTCTTCGCCGAGTTGCGAACGCCCTGAGCCTCACGAGGTCGACCCGATGTGCTTGAGGGCCTCCCGTTTGGTGAGGCCTGAGAGCACGTCGTCGTTCTCGGCCACGTAGAGGGCGACCGCTTCTGGTTCGAAGCGGGCGTACTGGCGCAGCGCCCACCCGAGCGCCTTGCGGATGAAGAACTCGGTGTCGCTCGCTCGAGCGTCGCAGTACCGAAATAGTCGCTCGCCGTCCGTCGACTGCTTGAAACTCAACTGGTGAAGAATCGCCGTGCGAGCGACCCACATGTCGGGATCGTCGATCCAGTCATCCATGACGAACGACAGCTCAGAATCGGCGGCCACCATGGGACCGACGACCCACGCGGCCAGCCCATCGATGGTGTCCCACCACGAGTGTTCTTGGATCAACGCTCGCACGCGGCGAAGGTCGCTCGAGCGGAGATGCTTCGCTCCAGCCCGGAGGCAGTCGGCGCCGGCGTAGTGGAACTCGCGCTCCGACTCACGCCAACACGCCTCCGCGAAAGCGAGCAGGAGGTCGGCGTCGGACTTCTTCGCCTCGCCGACCAACGGCTTGGTGATCGCTCGTCGTTCCGGCGTCTTCAGCCCGAAGAAGTCGAACTGGCCCTTCATGTAGGCCCGCATCGGTTCGACGTTGGACGGCTCGGCAGCCGCCTCGAACGCCGAACGCAGTGCGGCGAGATCGGACCCGAGCGTCAGTCGGCCGACCACTTCATCTCCATGGCGAACTCCTCGTCGCCATCATCGATTTCGTGCTCGATCACGATCTCCGCGTCGGCCGGGATGGTGAAGCGCTTGTTCTGCACCTGCACTCGGAATGACTCGCCTGCTTCCAAGGCATCGGCGAGGCGGCGCAGCGTGTCGACGAACTGCGAAACGGGCACGTTCTTCTCGATGTCGCGATCACCCATGAGATTCTCCTCTGTAGACGGGTCCAAAGCCTCTCATGGAGCGGACGTGAGCGCCGTCACCTGTTCATGAGAATTTGGTTGATTCGGTCTACAAACATGTCGATGAGTGTTGTATGAACCTAGACCCCGATCGGCAGTTCGTTCGACTGCCGATCGGTTTCGTCGAACAGCTCGGCAATGCGACGTCCCTCGGTGATCTCCTCCAGGCGACCGAGGAGTGGTTCGACGCGCTCATCCGCGTCGATCGGGCCAGTTTCACCCTGACGAGCGACCGGCCCGACGAGCGCGACGTGTTGATGTTGCACGCCATCGGTGGCCACACGGTGATCCCCGATCGGTCGACCTTCCCCATCGACGGTTCCATCGTTGGCCAGGCATTTCGGGAACGCCGAGTACTCAACGTCGCCAACATCGCCGACTTCGATTACGAGGACACCAAGCGCCTCACTGCCGCCTGTCTGCAGAGCGCACTCGTCGTCCCGATGGTCTCGGGTGGTCGGGTTTTCGGCACGGCGAACGTGGCTCGCTACGAGAAGGGCTTGTTCACCGACGAAGAGGTCGGCAACATCCGTGCGGTCGGCAGCCTCATCGCCTCCTACATCTGGGCCCATCGACAGCGCGAGACCGAACATCAGGCAGCCCGGATCGATGCCCTGACTGGGTTGCTGAACCGCCGAGCGATTCTCGAGGCGCTCAGCGAACAGATGCATGACGACGAGATCGATCCGATCGTGCTGTTCCTCGATCTCGATGGCTTCAAGGCGACCAACGATGCCCACGGCCATGCGGCCGGCGATGCACTGCTGATCGAGGTGTCGGATCGCCTGAAAGCGACGAGTCGAGACCGCGACCTGGTCGGCCGACTCGGCGGGGACGAATTCTTGATCGTCTGCGCTCCCGGTACCGAACACGATGGGGTCGAGATCTTCGCCAAACGGTTGGTCGACGCGTGCTCGAAGCCGGTCACGGTCGGGGCGACTCGATTGACGCCGCGCATGTCGATCGGCATCGCAACGCCCGGCGTGGGCTCGAACTCGACGGAGGACCTGCTCGCCGAAGCCGA
>CALLIQ010000502.1 GCA_938008925.1 uncultured Acidimicrobiales bacterium | reverse complement strand
CTTCGAGGCGTTGAGGATCTTGATGGCGAGACGCCGTCCGACCTTCATCTGGCCCTCGTCGAAGGCCGTGTCGGTTCCCGGTCGGCCCGAGGCCGCCAAGTAGCGAACGGCGTCGGAGCCGTATTGCTCGAGCAGGTCGATGGGCGTGACGACGTTGCCCTTCGACTTCGACATCTTCTTGCGGTCGGGATCGAGGATCCAGCCGGACAGACAGGCGTTGCGCCAGGGTGCGGCGTCGTGCTCGAAGTGCGAGCGGACGGCGGTGGAGAACAGCCAGGTGCGAATGATGTCGTGCCCCTGCGGGCGCATGTCGTAGGGGTAGACGCGGTCGAAGAGATCGGCGTCTTCCTCCCACAGCCCGGCGATCTGTGGCGTGAGCGATGACGTCGCCCACGTGTCCATGATGTCTGGGTCGCCCATGAAGCCGTTCGGCTTGCCCCGCTGATCGGCATCGAAGCCGGGGGGAACGTCGGTGGAGGGATCGATGGGGAGGGTCGCCTCGTCGGCTGCGATCGGGGAGTCGAAGTCGGGTTCGCCGTCGCCGTCGAGCGGATACCACAGCGGAATCGGGACGCCGAAGAAGCGCTGACGGCTGATCAACCAGTCGCCGTTGAGGCCCGCGATCCAGTTCGTGTAGCGGCTCTGCATGTAGCCGGGATGCCAGGTGATCTCGTCACCGCGGGCGGTCAGGTCGCCGTTGAGATCGGCTTCGCGGCCACCGTTGCGGATGTACCACTGACGGCTCGAGACGATCTCGAGGGGCTTGTCACCCTTCTCGAAGAACTTGACCGGGTGGGTGATCTGGCGAGGCTCGCCGGTGAGCTTTCCGGCCTCGCCGAGCATCGTGACCATCTCCTCCTTGGCGGAGTGAACGGTCTTTCCGACCAGACGGCCGTAGAGCTCGGCGGAATCGTCGGACATGACGTCTGGCGCCTCGTCGATGAAGCGGCCGTTGCGGCCGATGACGGCCCGGCTCGGCAGGTTGAGCTCGCGCCACCAGGTGACGTCGGTGAGGTCGCCGAAGGTGCAGATCATGGCGACGCCGGTGCCCTTCTCGGGGTCGGCGAGCTCGTGGAAGACCATCGGGACCTCGACGCCGAAGACCGGCGTCGTGATGGTCTGACCCTCGAAGGGCGTGTAGCGCTCGTCGCTCGGGTGAGCGACGACGGCGACGCACGCGGGCAGGAGCTCGGGGCGCGTCGTGTCGATCAGGAGGTCGTTGCCGTCCGGCAGCGTGAAGGTGAGCGTGTGATACGCACCCGGCCGCTCACGGTCCTCGAGTTCGGCCTGGGCGACGGCGGTCTGGAACGAGACGTCCCACAGGCTCGGCGCCTCCTGCTGATAGGCCTCGCCTCGAGCGAGGTTGCGGAGGAAGGCGCGCTGGCTGGCTCGACGCGAACGCTCGTCGATCGTCGCATACAGCAGGCTCCAGTCGACGCTGAGGCCGAGGGTCCGCCAGAGGTCTTCGAACGCCTTCTCGTCGATGGCGACGAGCTCGTCGCACAACTCGATGAAGTTGGGACGGCTGACCGGAATCTGCTGCTTGAAGGCCTTGCCGTCCGGCCCCTTGGCCTCGCGGGCGGGCGGCTCGAAGCCGTCCTCGTAGGCGAGCGAGGGGTCACAGCGAACACCGAAATAGTTCTGGACCCGGCGCTCGGTCGGGAGCCCGTTGTCGTCCCAACCCATCGGGTAGAAGACGGCCTTGCCGGTCATCCGCTGATAGCGGGCGATCGTGTCGGTGTGGGTGTAACTGAAGATGTGCCCCATGTGGAGCGAACCGGAGACGGTCGGCGGCGGGGTGTCGATCGAGAAGACCTCGTCGCGGGTGGCCGAGCGATCGAAGTCGTAGGTGCCCGCGTCCTGCCATACGCCCGCCCACTTCGCTTCGATTCCTTCGAGGGTGGGTTTCTTTGGTGCACCTGCATTCATGGGTAGCAAGGCTAGAGGCGCTGACCCCGGCACGAGGGTTGATTCTGAGGTGAGTTCCGCCGGCGGTGAGGCCCGACGATGACAGAACCCTCGATCAGCTGTATCGGTCAGCTGTAGTTGACCCCGCCCTTGCTGTCGATGAAGAACGGCGGCGGCAAGTCGATCGTCGTCCGGATGTCCAGAGCGCTGCAGCGGCTGGCATCGACGACCCCGGCCGTCGTGTGCTCCCAACACCCGGATTCGTCGGTGTCGCTCGTGGCCGCCAGCGAGATCGACAGGTAGAGCGAGTTGTGGGACAGCTCCGCCTCGTAGGTGTCATCCCACATGTCGAGGATGGCGGGCGGAGCGCCGGATTTCTCCGACTGTCCGACCGATGCCTGCTCCCAGGCGACGTAGTCGACGATCAGGCCATCGGGATCGATCAGCCAGAGATCGTCGCCGTCGCTCTCGATCACGTTGGATGAGTCGAGATCGACCACCCACCAGTTCGTGAGCGGGCCGGGAAGGTACGTCGCGAGGAAGGAGTTCGCCTCCTGAGTGCCTCCGGGCACGAAGTCCTGCAGCACGAAACCGTCACCCTCGATGGTGGCGTCGCTCGAGTAGATCTCGACGAACTCCGTGAACGGCGTCCCTCGGTGGCTGACCTCGTTGATCCTGATGGTCCCGGCGAACGGCGAGAGACCCATCTCGTGCACATCGAGGTCGAAGGTCGTGGTGTCGGTCTTGACCGGTGCCCCGTCGTCGGTGGCCACGATGGTGACGGTCAGGGTCTGGCCTCGAAGCGATTCGTCTGGTGATCCGCTGAGCTGACCCTCGGACGTGAGCGCCAAGCCGAGCGGGAGGTCGGGGGAGGAGAAGGTCACGTCGTCGCCGTCGACGTCGATGGCGCTGAGGGTGACCGGCCCGATCGCGATGCCGGTCGCAGCGTCGATGTCGAGCACGGCGGCGAGTGCGGGGGCGTCGTTGACCGGCGTGAAGCGCAACGTGAAGGCTCCGCTGTCGCACAACGGCGTCGGGGACGAGTCGTCGCAGGCCTCGTAGGACACGGTCTGGTCGGTGACGGCATTGAGCTGGGGGGTGAACGTGAAGCCGGTCGGGCCGTCGTCGAGCGTCCCGTCACCCGAGTAGGCGAAGGTGAAGGTGAGGTCCGCATCGGCGGTGTCGACGTCGGTCACGAGAGCGTGGAGCTCGGTGAGCCCGACCGTCACGTCGGTGTCCTCGTCGGCGACGATGGTGTCGTCTGCGGCGAAGGGAGGATCGTCCACCGGAGTGAAGGTGAGCTTGACCTTGTTGGCGGCGCACAGTGGCGTCGGGCCCTGGTCGCAGACGATGTAGTCGACGTACTGCGTGACGACGGACTGGGCCTGGGGCTGGAAGACGAAGCTGGTGGCGCTCGG
>CALLIQ010000501.1 GCA_938008925.1 uncultured Acidimicrobiales bacterium | reverse complement strand
TCACCGTCGGTCAATCCATCGACGTCACGCTCCCGGCGAGCGCGATCGATGGCGACGTGCTCGATCTCGTGATCACGACCACCGGCACCGCCGGAGACGACGTCTCGTTCACGTCGAGCGAAGGGACGGACGGTCCGTCGTTGCGGGTCACGACCTCGAACTCGCCGTCCACCACCGTTCCCTCGACCACGGTTCCGCCGACAACACCCTCCACCACCGCACCCCCTGCGACCACGGTTCCGCCAACGAACACACCATCAACGGTGCCCCCGGCCGAGCCGATTCGGCTCGCAGCGACGGAAGACGCCTACGTGCAGAACGGGGCGGCCGTCAACGCCACGCAGTTGCGGGTGGAACACGGTGACCGCACCCGCATCAGCTACATCCGGTTCGACACCGAGGCGGTGAGCGGCGCAGCGACGCTGCAGCTCACCGTCGGGACCGATCCCGGCCGCGGCACCATCACGGTGTCGAGAGGTGTCGGCGGTGACTGGACCTCGGCGACGCTCGATTCGAGCAATGCTCCCGTCGCCGACGAAGTACTGGCCACTGCGGCCGGTCCGTTCACCCCTGGCCAGGTGATCGAGTTCGCATTGCCGGCCAGCGCGTTGGCCGGTGACGTGCTCGACCTGGTGATCACCACCGATGGCGTCGGGGCCGACGATGTCTCGTTCAATGCGAGCGAGACGAACGACGGACCTGTTCTCGTGACCAACGCGACTGCTCCACCGACCACGACCCCGTCGACGACCACTCCATCCACGACGGTGCCGCCGACGACCACTCCACCAACCACTGCCCCGCCGACGACCACCCCACCAACCACGACTCCGCCAACGACCGCTCCAACCACGGCGCCGCCGAGTGACGTCGTCACGGTGAGCTTCACCGGTACGGACGCTGCGCTGGCGAACCCCGAACGTGGCTTCCACGAGGGGGTGTCGGTCGCTGACTCGACCAACGGTTCCACCACGTCGGTCGGTCAGATGTCATCGATGTACGACGACGGCATCCGCATCGCTCGGATGTACGTGCGTCTCGACGACTATCGAGACGGTCCGATCCCGCAGTCCCAGCTCGACGAGCTCGACCAGGTGTTCGCGAACGCCCGGGCGGCCGGCATCAAGCTGATCCCGAGGTTCACCTACAACTTCGGATCGGCTCCCGATGCCAGCGTCGAACGCATCGAGCAACACCTCGATCAGCTGACGCCGACCCTCGAGGCGAACGCCGACGTGATCGCCGTGCTGCAGGCGGGATTCATCGGAGCGTGGGGCGAGTGGCACTCGTCGACCAACGCGCTGACCAACCCCGTTGACCGGGCCAGAGTCCGCGACGCTCTGCTGGACGCATTGCCGGAGAACCGAATGATCCAGCTCCGCTATCCCGACGACCTCATCGAGCTCGTACCCAACCCTGTGACCGCCACCGAAGCCTGGACGGGCAGCGACGCGAGCCGAACCGGGCACAAGAACGACTGCTTCTTGGCCAACGAGCATGACGCCGGGACCTACATCCCGCTGTCTCGCAAGGGGGAGTTCGTCGACTACCTGTCGACGATGACCGAGTTCACCGCTGTGGGCGGCGAGACATGCCAGGTGTCGGCCGGTGAGCAGCGGACCGACTGTCCGACGGCACTCGCCGAGCTCGAACAATTCCATTGGGACTACCTGAACCTCGGCTTCTACGGCAACACCATCGACAAGTGGCGGACCGACGGTTGCTTCGACGAGATCGATGCCCGCCTGGGGTATCGGTACGAGATGCAGTCGGCGACGGCATCGACCCAAGCCGTTCCCGGCGGCTCGTTGATGCTCAGCGTCGAGGTCGCCAATGACGGCTTCGGCAAGCTGTTCAATCCTCGACCCGTCAACGTGGTGCTCGTCAACCAGGCGAACGGTGCGATCACCCGCATCGAGGCTGCAGCCGACGCTCGATCGGTGATGCCGACGCCAGGGAGCACGACGACGGTCGACCTCGGCGTCGAGCTTCCGTCGAACATGGCGGCCGGCACCTACGACATCCGAATCGAGCTTCCCGATGGCTCGTCGACCCTCGACGACGATCCCCGTTTCTCGATTCAGATGGCCAACGTCGGTACCTGGAACGCAAGCAGCGGAACGAACGACCTCGGCCTGGAGGTGATCGTCGGGCCCTGAGCTCCGGCCGACACTTTCTCAACGAACAGACAACCGAGTCACCAGCCTCCCGGTCACCCGGGAGGCTGGTGGCTGTCGGCGTCACTTCGGTCGATCGTTGATGGCCGACTAGCTTCGGCCCATGGCGACCTCACGAGAATCGGACGACTCGGCCGGTGCGGTGACGGAGGACGGTGCGGTGGCGGACCCCGTGGCTGCGTTGATCGAACCGGCAGCGCAGCTCGCCGTCACCCCTCTCCTCGATGCGATGCGCGATCAGGCCGCCGAGGCAGACCGCAGCCGCAACCTCAATCCCGAGATGGTGGCGGCCCTGAAGGCCAGCGAGTTCACGGCGCTTGCTG
>CALLIQ010000500.1 GCA_938008925.1 uncultured Acidimicrobiales bacterium | reverse complement strand
AGAGCTTCATGCAGCAGTCGCTCGCCGAGGACCGAGTCCTGTTCAACGGGGGCTTCTTCATCTCGGGTGCACACACCGAAGACGACATCGATCACACGATCGCAGCGGTCGACCGGGCGCTGTGCGTCATCGCCACTGGGGAGAACCTCGAGTCGAAGCTGGTCGGGGCGGCAGTCCAACCGGTGTTCCGCGCACCATGAGCACGCTGCGCATCATCGTGTTGGGTGCGGGTTCGATCGGCATGCGTCACGCCCGGAACTTCGCCGCGCTCGGCGCCACCGTCACCGTGATGGACCCCGATCGCGAACGGATCGAGAGCCTGGAGTGCGGCGCGATCTACGACGAGGCCGCTCTGGCCGATGCCGACGGCATCGTCATCGCCAGCCCGACGAGCCTTCACGCCGCGCAGGCGCGAACGATTCTGGCGACGACCGACGCGGCCGTGATGGTCGAAAAGCCGGTCGGCCTCCTCGACGACGATCTCGCGGATCTCGAGTCGGCAGACCCTTCCCGCATCATGGTCGGGTTCAACCTGCGTCTCTTCGGCCCGAACCAGCGATTCGCTGAGCTGCTCGACTCGGGTCGGGCCGGCGACCCTCGAGCCTTCCGGTTCTGGTTCGGAAGCTGGCTGCCGGCTTGGCGTCCCGGAACCGACTACCGGACCTGCTACTCCGCACGGCGAGAGCTCGGTGGTGGTGTGCTGCTCGACGTCATTCACGAGCTCGATCTCGCACGGTGGATGGCTGGGCCAGATCTGCGCGTCGTCGGTGCGCTCGTTTCACAGGTCAGCGACCTGGACCTCGATGTCGAGGACACCGTTCGAGCGCTCCTCGTCAACGACGACGACGTTCCCGTCTCGATCGAGCTCGACTATCTGAGTCGCCGCTACCGCAGAGGTATCGAAGTCGTCGGATCCGAAGCAACGCTTCGCCTCGACTGGGACCAGAAGCGAATCACGATCGAGAACGGCGACGGGGTGACGCACGAACCCTTCTGCTCGACCGTCGACGAGTCCTACGAGAACGAGGCCAGCCGCTTCCTCGCCCTCATCGAGAACGGCACCGCTCCCCCGGTCGGCATCGCCGACGGTGTTGCGGTCAACCGGTTGGCGCAGCGAATTCGAGAGCACGCGTCATGAAAACCGTGATCGTCCTCCAAGCCCGCATGGGTTCGAGCCGCCTCCCCGGGAAGGTCCTTCGCGACCTCGGGGGAACCACCGTCCTCGATCTCATGATCGACCGGCTCGTCGACCTCCCCCACGAGCTCGTCATCGCCACGTCGACCCGCTCCATCGACGACCCGATCGAAGCCTTCGCCAGGCGAAAGGGTGTTCGGATCGCCCGGGGCTCCGAGAACGACGTTCTCGGTCGCTTCGCCGATGCTGCGGCGCCGTCATCGCCCGATCACGTGGTCCGCCTGACCGGCGACTGCCCGTTCGTCGACCCTGCGATCGTCAGCGACGTGGTGGCGACGCATCTGTCGGCGAACGCCGACTACACGTCGAACACGCTCCTGCGAACGTTCCCGGACGGCCTCGACGTCGAGGTCATGCGATTCGAGGCGCTGCAAACCGCTGCCGCTGAGGCACGCGCACTGGACGAACGCGAACACGTCACACCCTTCTTTGCTCGCCACCCCGACCGGTTCACCCTCGCCGCCCACCTCGGGCCCTTCGATCTGGAGGACGAGCGGTGGACGGTCGACACCCAGGAGGACTTCGAGTCGATCGCTGCGCTGGTGACCTCCGCCCCCGAAGCGGCCTCCGAGAGTTGGCTGGCTTTGTCGGAGCGCTGGGGCGTGCGACGGCCGCCGTCATCGACCAGCCTCACCTTGCGGGTAATGCGCTCAGCCGTCGACCGGCCCGCTGGCGCGACCGAGCTCGGGGCGACCACCGCCGATCTCGTTCCGGGACAGCCGGGCTCCCGAGCCTGGCGCGTCGAGCGAGCGCAAACCCTGATCGGGGCTCTCTCGGTCACCGTTCGCGACGGGGTCGGCGTCCTCGGTGGATGGATCGACGGTCGGGTCGATCCGGCGACGATCGCGACCTTGCCCGCTGCAATCGAGCAGCGGCTCGTCGCCGACATGCAGGTCACGCAGCTCACGGTCCCCCTCGACCCGGCCTCGCCACTCAGCGAGCACTTCCGCTCAGCCGGCTTCGCCGAACACGAACACGGGCTGAGCCGCATTCGACTCCAATCAACCATCACTGCACTCGGAGAGATCTGATGAACACCCCAATGACGAAAAAGACCGAGTCTCTCGAGGAGATGTGGGCCGGTGACTTCGGCAACCAGTACCTGGATCGCAACCGGCACGCCGCTGCCGGTCGATCCGACTACTGGCACCGATTCCTCGACACCTACGACATCTCGAACACCCTCGAGATCGGCTGCACGCAAGGCGACAACCTCGTGCACTTCACCGATCACATGTCCACCAGCGACATGACCGGTGTCGACGTGAACCAGGTCGTGCTCGATGCCCTCGAGGCGCAGCTTCCCGGCATCAACAGCGTGCTCGCCCCCGCTCGCGAGCTCCCGTTGCCCAGCCGAGCATTCGACTTCGTCTTCACCGTCGGACTGCTCATTCACATCCCCGACGAGTCGCTCCGCGAGGTCATGGCCGAGATGGTCAGGACGAGCCGTCGCTATGTCTACTGCGGTGAGTATCACGCCGATGAACCGACGACGATCGTCTACCGCGACCAGGAAGACGTGCTGTTCAAGCGCGACTACGGATCGCTCTTCACCGAGTGGTTCCCGGAGCTGACCATGGTCGACGAAGGGTTCCTGACCAAGGAAGACGGCTTCGACCGAATCACCTGGCATCTGCTCGAGGTGCCGCAGCGCTCAGAAGACTGAGCACGAGGCTGGAGCGGCGGGCACAACGCCCGCACGCGGCCACTACCGACTCGCGCGAAGGGGCGGGGTGAGCGATCCGCTCA
>CALLIQ010000499.1 GCA_938008925.1 uncultured Acidimicrobiales bacterium | reverse complement strand
ACGTCGATGCCTTCGGCCCTGGCGTTCTCGAGCAAGGCGAGCGTGTCGTCCATCACGAACGTCCCGCCGGTGGATGCAATGTGCTCGATGTGGGTCGACACACCGGTTCGGCGGGCGAGGTTCAGCACCTCTTCGACAGCTTCGATGCTCGTGCCCGGCGGATCGGGATCGCTGAAGCGAACGTGGAAGAAGGCGGTGTGACCGAGTTCGGCCAGAACCGATGCGAGTCCGTCGAGCTCGTCTTGGCTCGTCCCCGGTGAGTACTCGGGTGAGAAGGCCACTCCGGCGAAACCGTTGGCAAGGTTGAACCTGGCCAGTTCGGAGAACGACGCGAGTTGCTCGGGTGATGGAGCCTCTTCGGGTTTGAGCCCGAGGTCTTCGCCGCGGAGGAAGTGCTGGTGGAAGGCCCCGCCGAAGTGAATGGGTGTGTTGCCCTCGAACTCGCTGAAGAACGCGTTGGCGTAGTTGTTGACGCCGTGCATCGCGAGGTTGGTCGTGACGCCGTCACCGACCTTGAACCAGACGCCGAACGGGTTCGGTTCGTAGCTCAGAATGTCGACGAAACCCGGCGAGACGACCTTGTTCTCGGCGTCGATGATCGCTCGGGCGTTGAACGGCGGTGGCCCGATCGCGGTGATGACACCGCCATCGATCCCGATGTCGACGACGCTGTCGAATCCGGACTCCGGGTCGATCACTCGCCCCTTCGCGATCACGAGATCGAAGACGTGATCGGCTGGAAGCTCTGGCCCGGCGTCGGCCATCGCCGGCGGACTGGTCGCTCCGGCGGGCGCGGTGGTCGTCGTCGTGGTCGATGTGGTGTTCGGCGAACCCTGGTCTGGCTCGGTCGTCGACGTCGCCGACTCGGTTCCGGGAGCATCGAGCCTCGTGCCGATGGCAACGGAGGCAGCCCCGAATCCCATCGTCAGCAAGAAGCGACGACGCGGATGAGGGGGCGGCGGAGGGGGACGCCCGGTCATTCGGAGCAGTGTAAGGACCCAACGGTTCGCTCCGCTGGAGCCTCGTGGGGAAGATGGGACGTGTCTTCGTCGGGGACGGCTACTGTCATCACGTGTCCAGCGACTTTCCTGCGCTCTACCGCCTCGGCATCGTCGGCGCCGGCCAGATCGCTCGGATGACCCATCAGGCAGCCGTGAAGCTCGGAATCACCCCTCGCCTGCTGGCCGAGGAGAGCGATGACTCCGCCGCACTCGCGGCGCCCGACGCCCTCTACGGCCACCCGGACTCCCTCGCCGCGTTTGCCGACACGTGCGAAGTCGTCACCTTCGAGCACGAGCGGATCGACCTCGGCCTGCTTCGCCGACTCGAGGACTCCGGCTGCATCATCCGACCGGGCACCCGCACCGTGGCTGCTGCGTTCGACAAGATGCACCAGCGACGGGTGTTGCTCAATCGAGGCTTCCCGGTCCCCGTGTTCGCCGAGGTTCGCAGCCCCGACGACCTCATCGACTTCTCGACCGTGTTCGACTGGCCGGTCGTGCTGAAGTCGGTTCGGGCGGGTCGTCCGGGCGAGAAGGGCGTGTGGATCGTCGAGAACTCCCAGGAGGCGATGGCCGTCATCAACGAGAACGCCGACCGCGAGTTGATGGCCGAGAACTTCCAGCCGATCGTCAAAGAGCTCGTCGTCATCGTGGTTCGTCGTCCGGGCGGAAACGCTCGCTGCTATCCGGTCACCGAGGTCGTGCAGGTCGACGGGGTCGCTCGCGAGATGCGTTCACCTGCGTCGATTGGGCACCAGGTCGCCACCGAGGCCAAGGATCTCGCCGTCCGGATCGCCAACGAGCTGGACGCCGTCGGTGTGCTCGCGGTCGAACTGTTCCTCACGACCGACGGGCTCGTCGTCAACGAGCTCGCGGCTCGCCCCCACAACGCCGGTCATCACACGATCGAAGCCAGCCCGACCTCGCAGTTCGAGAATCACGTGCGGGCGGTGCTCGATCTCCCGCTCGGGCCCACGTGGCTGCTCGCCCCAGCCGCCGTCACCGTCAACATCATGGGCGGCTTCGACGGTGTGAATCCGGCCGACAATCTGCCCGAGGCGCTGTCGGTCGAAGGCGTGCAGGTTCACCTCTACGGCAAGCGCCCGCTGCCAGGGCGCAAGCTCGGTCACGTCACGGCGCTCGCCGACGACATCGATCTCGCCCGCGACATGGCGCGCCGAGCCGAGGCTGCCCTCGAAGGCCGTCGACCGTGGTGAACACCCGCTGGAGACCAAACTCGTGACCGACTTCCCGACCGCGAACGTCAACGTCGTCGACCACCCGCTGGTCGCTCACAAGATCACGCTCCTGCGCGACGCCGCCACCAAGCCGGCGGAGTTCCGTTCGCTGTGCGAGGAGGTCACCCTGCTCATCGCCTACGAGGCGTTGCGCGACCTTCCAACGGCGACTCGACGTGTCACGACGCCCGTCGCCGAGACGGACGCCGAGGAGCTCGCCGGGCTGGCGCCGGCCGTCGTCGGCATCTTGCGGGCCGGACTCGTGATGGTCGATGCGATCCTCACGCTGCTTCCCCAGGCCAGGGTCGGCCACCTCGGCATGTACCGAGATCCGCAAACTCATGAGCCGGTTCCGTACTACGACAAGCTGCCGTCCGACATCGCCGAACGCGAGGTGATCCTCGTCGATCCGATGCTGGCCACCGGCGGGAGCGCCGTTGCGGCACTCGACCACCTGGCCGCGGAGGGAGCGACCAACGTCAGGCTCTTGTCGATCGTCGGCTGCCCCGAAGGGGTCGAAGCCGTCCAAGGCGCACACCCGAACGCGTCGATCACGGTCGCCGCGATGGACGAACGCCTCAACGAACACGCCTACATCGTTCCCGGCCTCGGCGACGCCGGCGACCGGATCTACGGCACCCTCTGACGCTCGAAGGGCCCGCTCGTCACTTCTTGGCGCTGGCTTTCTTCTTCGCACTGCCCTTCTTGGCGCTGGCCTTCTTGGCGCTGGCCTTCTTGGCGCTGGCCTTCTTGGCGCTGGCCTTCTTCTTCGTCTGCTTCGCTCCCTTTGCTTTGGCGGGCGCCATCGCCCGGGCTTCGTCCGCGACGAGACGCTCGTACTCAGCGGCCAACCGGCGGGCGGAGTCGCGCTCTTCGGCGATGTAGCGGCCGAGCAGAGCGCCCGTCGTCGGGTCGATCGTCTTGTCGGCGAACATGCCGTCGAACACGTCGGACTCGGCGGGTCCCCGACCGAACTCGAGTGCACGGAACTTCGCCAGATCGGACATGTCGGAGCGAGCGACCGCCACCGACGTCGCCACGGGATCGTCCGTCGGTTGACGGACGTCGAAGCCGAGTTCCAGCAGGCGCTTCGCGAACGCAACACCGTGCTCGCGCTCCCGCATGCCGACGAAACGAAGCGCGCCTGCGAGCTTCTTGTCCTTCGTCGTGTCTGCCCATCCGGTGAAGATCGGCTCCGCAGCCGCCTCACCGACGGCGATGGCGTTCAGGAGACCGACGTAGCTGGGTTTCGACATGCGTCGAGTATCCACCACCAGGCCGGTCGGGTCACACTCGCCGACTGTCGGTGAGACGAATCGACCGACTGATCAGCGGGCCGGCGAGACCGACTCATCCAGCAGCGGAACGAGATCGCTGATCGATCGCATGACCGGCCACGACGCATCGCCGTCGACCTCTTCGACTCCCCACGTGATCTCGTATGGCACCTGGATGGCTTGGCCGCCGATCTCGATGATCGGCAAGACGTCCGAACGGGCGGAGTTCCCGATCATCAAGAACTCCGACGGCTCGACGCCGATCGATGCGAGGAACCGTCGATAGGTCGCCGGGTCCTTCTCTGCCATCACCTCGATCGCTTCGAACCGATCGGCGAGACCCGACTCGGCGATCTTCGATTCCTGATGAAAGAGATCGCCCTTCGTCAACAGCACGATCCGGTACTTCGGCGTAACAGCGTCGAGCGTCGCTTCGACACCGTCGATGAGATCGACCGGATGAGCGAGCATCTCCTTGCCCCAGTCGATGATCTGTTGAATCGCGCCCGTGGGGATGGCCCCCTCACTCGCCTCGATCGCGGTCTCGATCATCGAGAGCGTGAACCCCTTGATGCCGTATCCGAACAGAGCGAGGTTCGAGCGCTCCCGATCGAGGAACCGTGT
The DNA here is from genome assembly GCA_938008925.1 of uncultured Acidimicrobiales bacterium. Classification (GTDB taxonomy): domain Bacteria; phylum Actinomycetota; class Acidimicrobiia; order Acidimicrobiales; family SZUA-35; genus CALEWY01. The sequence continues at coordinate 1,730 of CALLIQ010000499.1, read as the reverse complement.
GGTCAACTCCTCGGGTGCGCACCACGGAGCGAGGAGCGCTCGAAAGCGATCCTCGGTCAGCGCGAAGAACGTCTCGGAGTGCCACAAGGTGTCGTCGGCGTCGAAGCCGATGACCGTCACGGCCGCCGGGTCGATCGCCTCCTGCGGTTTGGTCATCGTGCACCATCGGCCATGAGGCACGGAACGATAGCCATCGACGCCACCACAAATGAGTGGCCCGGTCAGCGAACCCCGGTCGAGAGCGTAGGATTGCGTATGGAACTCGCACCCGATGTCTTCGTCAGGGCCCCGAAGGTCCTGCTCCACGATCACCTCGACGGCGGCATGCGCCCAACGACCGTCATCGAGCTCGCTGCCGAGCACGGCTACGGCGGGCTCCCGACGACCGATCCTGACGATCTCGCGGCATGGGTTCGCCGCGGCGCGGACCGCAACAAGCTCGAGCTCTACCTCGAGACCTTCGCCCACACGGTCGGGGTCACCCAGACCGCCGACGGGATCGAACGAATGGCCGCAGAGGCGGCCGAGGATCTCGCCGCCGACGGTGTCGTCTACGCCGAGGTGCGTTTCGCCCCCGAGCAACACATGGAGGCCGGGCTCACCCTCGACGAGATCGTCGACGCCGCGACGCGCGGCTTGGCCGCTGGGTCGGCGGGAACCGACCTCACGATCGGCCTGATTTGCTCCGCGATGCGCCAAGCCGCTCGATCCCAAGACATCGCCGAACTGGCGGTTCGCCATCGTGACGACGGTGTCGTCGGGTTCGACATCGCCGGACCCGAAGCAGGTTTTCCTCCCACCCGCCATCTCGACGCCTTTCAGTACTGCCTTCGCGAGAATTTCCACATCACGATTCATGCTGGCGAAGCCTTCGGCCTTCCTTCCATTCAAGAAGCGCTCAGCTACTGCGGCGCCGAGCGGCTCGGACACGGGATGCGCATCGTCGACGACATCACGGTCGACGACGAAGGCCGGGCCGAGCTCGGCCGCCTCGCGTCGTTCGTCCGCGACACGCGGGTGCCGCTCGAGGTCTGCCCCACCTCCAACGTGAACACCGGGGCTGCGCCCTCGATCGTGGAGCACCCGATCGGCCTGCTCCGACGGCTCCGATTCCGCGTCACGATCAACACCGACAATCGGCTCATGAGCAACGTCGCGCTGAGCGATGAGTTCGCCAAGCTGCACGAGGCCTTCGGCTATGGCCTCGGCGACATGGAGTGGCTCACGCTCAACGCGATGAAGAGCGCGTTCTGGCCGTTCGAGCAACGGCTGAAGATCATCAACGAGATCATCAAGCCCCGCTACGCAACCCTCCGTGACGCCGGCCTCTAACCCCGACCCGGCCGCCGAGCCCGACCCAGCAATGCCACACGACCACACGGCGTCGCCGGCGGTCGAGCTCCGAGGGATCGTCAAGACCTTTGGCGACAAGATGGCGGTGGCCGGGCTCGATCTCCGCGTGCCGCGCGGCACGTTCTTCGGGGTCGTCGGTCCCAACGGCGCCGGGAAGTCGACGACGCTCAAGATCGCGACCGGGTTGCTGCGGCCCGATGCCGGAACCGCGATCGTCGATGGCCTCGACGTGTGGGCCGATCCGCGCGCGGTGAAGGCCCGAATCGGGATCGTGCCGGAAGACCTTCGGCTGTTCGAACGGCTGACGGGCCGAGAGATGCTCGAGTACGTCGCCCTCCTCCGCGGGCTCGACCGGCCGACCGCACGACAGCGAGCCG
>CALLIQ010000498.1 GCA_938008925.1 uncultured Acidimicrobiales bacterium | reverse complement strand
CTGACCCGCAGGCCGCGGCCGCCGCACCGAGTATCAGGGCCGCCAGGATCCGCTGCATCGTCGACGATCTCAGCAACGGTCAGCCGCCGGTGGCTCGATTGTGATGCTCAGGCGGCGTCTTGGCCGACAGCTGTTGATCGGTCGGAGCGTTCCGGCGAGCGAGCGCACGTTCGAGCCGGAGCGAGCGAACTCGGTCTCGAAGTCGTAGGAACACGCTCATCGTTGGCCTTCCGTATGCGTTGATCGTCGAGGTCTGAGTATCACCCGGTCAACACTCCCACGGATTGATCGTCGCCTGTCGTCGTCTTGATCGTCGAGCTGGATTGCCACCGGATTGCCACGGGACGGCTCGGCGCGGTTGCATGTGGGTTCGCGCCGCCTCCCCGAAGGAACCAACGATGGCCATCGACTTCACCCTCACCGCCGAGCAGGAGGACATTCGCGACCAGGTACGCACCTTAGTCGACGAGGTCATCAGGCCGGAGGTCGACCGGATGGAGGCCGAGCAGCTCGAAGCGTCGGACCGTTCCGGCTACCGCCGCGCACTCATCGATCTCCGCAAGAAGGCGCACGCCGAAGGACTGTGGATGCCCCACATGCCCAAGGAGTGGGGCGGCATGGAGCTCGGCCACGTTGCGCTCGCCATGGTGCAGGCCGAGGCCGGCAAGGTCCGGATCGGACCGTGGGTCATGAACTGCATGGCCCCCGACGAGGGCAACATGTTGACCCTGCTGCACTGGGCGACCGACGAGCAGAAGGCCGACTACCTCCAACCGTTGTGCGAGGGCCGGGCCTGGTCCTGCTTCGCCATGACCGAGCCCGAGGTGGCGGGGTCCGACCCGACGCTCATCCGCACCAGCGCCTATCAGGACGGCGAAGAGTGGGTGATCAACGGACACAAGTGGTTCATCAGCAACGCCCATCGAGCCAACTTCGCCATCCTGATCGCTCGAACCGAGGACGACCCCGAACTCCCACAGGCCGCCAACACGGCGTTTCTCGTCGACCTTCCCCAAGACGGATGGAACGAGGTCCGACAGATCGAGACCATGCACGGGAGCACGGGGCACTCGGAGATCGTGATCGAAGACCTTCGGGTTCATGAGAGCAAGATGCTCGGCGGCCGAGGCCAGGGACACCTGTTGGGTCAGTACCGGCTCGGGCCAGCCCGCCTCGCCCACTGCATGCGGTGGCTCGCCCAGACCGAGACGGCGCTCGACATGATGGTCGAGCGGTCGCTCGAGCGATACAGCCACGGTTCGCTCCTCGCCGAGAAGCAGGGCATCCAGTGGATGATCGCCGACTCGGCGATGGAGCTCTATCAATCCAAGCTCATGGTCCTGCATGCCGCATCGAAGATCGATGCCGCTCATCGAGGTGAAGACGTCGACTTCAAGTCCGAGGTCTCGATGGCCAAGCACTTCGTGGCGAACACCTTGAACCGAGTGATCGACCGGTCCATTCAGGTCCACGGCGCACTCGGCTACTCGACCGACACACCGCTCGCTCACATGTACCAGCAGGCTCGCTGGGCTCGCTTTGCCGACGGGGCCGACGAGGTTCATCAGATGCGGATCGCTCAACGGACCATCGCCGCCTACAAGGACCACGGAACGACTCGGGCGGCGACCGGCGATCTGCCGGTGTGAGTCGACCGCTGACGAGCGCCGGGGTGGAAGCGAGTCCACGACTCAGGATCGCCGCCATCTGCATGCGCTACCCGCCGGAGGGCGTCGCCGGGGTCGCGAACACGGTCGAGGCGTTGTCCGAGATTGCTGTCGCCCATGGCCACCATGTCGTCGTTGCGGCGAGGACGCCGAGCGACCAGTTCGCGATCGAGGAGCGCAACGGTGTCCGCGTCATGCGAGTACCGGCCGGCTGGTCGCGGCCCGAGGTCGGCGAGGCGCTGCGCGTCGAGCTGGCTTCGTTCGAGCCCAACGTCGTCAACTGCCATTTGAACAACGGTTTTCCTGCTGCCGCCGTGGTCGCAGGTGCCGCCGCGGTCGACGCGCCCATCGTGCAGTTTCTTCACCACTATCTCTTGATCTGTCACGACGGAAACCAGCGGCGTGACGGGATCTCGTGCACTGCGCTGTGCGACGAATGCGTGCCGGTCAACACAGCGTCTCGATCGTTCACGGACCGGGTCAGCGCGGTCGTCGGTGTCAGCCAACACATCATCGACCGGCACCTCGCTCGAGGCCACTTCGACGGGCTCCCATCGCTCGTCGTTCCACCGATGGTCGACGGCCCGGCATCGCTACTGGATGACGAAGCCAGCGAGCGAATGGTGCGTGCTGAGCGGCCGGGCGAGCTGCGTTTCGGGTTCATCGGTCGCGTCGAGCCCGAGAAGGGGATTGCTGCACTGTCGGCGGAAGCGAAGCGGAGAGATCTGTTGTTGGACGTCGCTGGCGATGGCCCAGCGATGTTCGTTCAGACGCTGCGATCGGCGTTCGAGTCCGACCGGCTCCGCTTTCTCGGATGGCAAGACCCGGAAGCGTTCTTCGGGCAGATCGATGTCTGCGTCGTGCCGTCGCTGTTCGAAGAACCGTTCGGGCGGGTGGCGATCGAGGCCCAGGCCAACGGCGTGCCGGTCATTGCCAGTCGCATCGGTGGACTCGGGGAGAACGTGGTCGATGGGGAGACCGGCTGGCTCTACGGCCCCGATGATCCCGAGGGCCTCGCGGCCGCGCTCACCAGGGCGATCGACGGACCGCGGATCGACGCCGCAGCATGCCGCGCGTTCGCCGAACCGTTTCGGTCCGAGAACGTCTGGCCGCGGCTCGAGTCGTTCCTCGGACGGATCGTGTCCGGCTAGTTCTCGAAGACGGTGATGTTGACCGTGCCGGTCGAGCAGCGATTCGACGTGTCGCAGACCTCGTAGACGATCGTGTCGGGTCCCGTGTAGTTGCCGACCGACTCGTAGTGGAGGTGGAAGGTTCCGCCGCTCTCGTGCACCCGGAACGACTGCGCGTGCTGCGGCTCGGTGACGATCGAGAGGCTCGACGGATCAATCGGCCCGAGGTTGTCGGTGTCGTTTGCCAACACCTCGATCTTCTCGTCCTTGCCCTCTTCGACCGACACATCGTCATCGGTGGTGAGCGGCCCCATCGGAGGTGCTTCGGTGGTCGTCGTGGTCGTCGTCGTTGTTGTTGTCGTCGTGGCGGCTGCGGTCGTTGTTGTCGTCGGTTCAGTTGTGGTCGTGGCGATGGTCGTCGACGTCGAGTTCGCCGTCGTCGTGGGGCCGGTCGCGGTCGTCGGTGGCGATGTCGGAGTTGGCGGTGTCGTGGTCGGAGCACCGGTCGGCTCGGTCGAGGTCTCGGTGGGTTCTGCCTGTCCTCCGGTCGTCGGTGGCACCGTCGTCACGGCGGTCGTCGGCGCGAGCGGCGGCGCGGCGAGCTGCTCCTCGGTCGTCGGAGGAGCGGTCGATGCGGTCGTGACCGATGCGAAGGGAAGCTCGGCGGCGACCTCGACAGATGGGGCGGGGAGCTCGACGCCGGCGGTCCCGACGGCGACCGCAGCCACGACAGGCACCACCGCGGCGGTCGGGGACAACGCAGCCTTGGTGACGGTGTCGAGGATCCTCGGGATCTCGGTCAGCCATGCGAACGGCCCGGCGTTCCGGCGATTGCCGAGCGATGC
>CALLIQ010000497.1 GCA_938008925.1 uncultured Acidimicrobiales bacterium | reverse complement strand
GGATCACGATCCGGTCAGCTTCGCCGAGCTTGTAGTTCCGGAGAATGACGCCGTCGTCGCGGTACAGCGCCATCGTCAGCCGCTGTTCAAACCGCCGAAGCGCCGCTCTCGCCGTTGGAACTCGGCGACGGCGTCGGCCATGTGCTGTCGACGAAAGTCCGGCCAATACGTCTCGATGAAGACCAGCTCTGCGTACGCCGCCTGCCACATCATGAAGTTGGATGTGCGCGACTCACCAGACGTGCGGACGAACAGATCGACCTCCGGGGCCTCCGGGTCGTAGAGGTTGGCCTCGATGGTCCGCTCGGTGACGTGCTTGCCCTGCTCCTGGATCGACCGCACTGCGTCGATCAACTCGGCACGGCCGCCGTAGTTGAAGGCGATGGTCAGCGTCAGCCGCGTGTTGTCCTTCGTCAGCTCGATCGACTCGTCCATCCGGCGAATGAGCCGCTTCGGCACGCGCCAGTCGCGGCGGCCGATGAACCGGATTCGAACGCCGAGCTCGTTCAACTCGTCGCGTCGACGAATCAGCAAGGACTCGTTGAACCCCATGAGGAACTTGACCTCGTCGGTCGGTCGACGCCAGTTCTCGGTCGAGAAGGCATAGACGGTCAACCACGACACGCCGAGATCCAGCGCGCCGTGCACCGCGTCGAGCAACGCTTCCTCACCGGCCGAGTGACCATCGGTGCGCTTGAGCCCGCGCGCCTGAGCCCACCGCCCGTTTCCATCCATCACCGCGGCGATGTGCGCGGGAACGTTGTTGAGATCGACTCCCGACAGGTCCATTGGAGCGACCGTACCGCACCGATCCGACGCCGCCGCGGAGTCGGCGATGGGTACCGAGCCGCGGGATGGGCGATCAGCCCTCGTCGATGCTCCAGGTCGGCGCGGGAGCCGTCGTCGGCGCTGCCGTTGTGGGGGCAGCCGTGGTCGGAGCGGCCGTGGTGGGCGCCGCAGTGGTGGGGGCAGCCGTGGTCGGCGCCGCGGTCGTTGGCGCTGCGGTCGTAGCCGGGCGCTGGGTGGTCGCCGGGCGACGGGTGGTCGCCGGCGCCGCGGTCGTTGCGGGCGCAACGGTCGTCGATGGGATCGTCGTGCTCTCGGCGGTGGTCACCGGCGCTTCGGTGGTGGCCGGGGCTTCGGTGACAGGCGCCTCCGTGGTGGGCGCTTCCGTGGTCGGGGCCTCGGTCGTCGGCGCTTCAGTGGTCGCCGTCGTGAGCGGGGTCGAGACGTCGGTGTCGGTCTCGACCACGTCGCCTCCACCGCTGAAGCTGGAGATCAGCAGACCGATGAGCGCGACGAGCAGCAGCAGGCCGAGCACGCCGCCACCGATCACCATCGCCCGGCGGCGAGTGGCTTCGCCCTCGTCGATGCGGGGCGGGGGAACGAACTCCACCGACGGCGACTGGCGAGCCGAATCGCCAAAGATCGGCGCGGCGACCAAGGGAGCGAGATCGTCGTCCTCGTCGTCGTCCGGTCGGAACAGGACGGATGGCGGCGACACCCGATCGGCATCGTCGTCGACGTCGTCGGCCCGGAACACGCCGGTGAACGACGGCGACGCCGCAGCGCGAGCTTCGCCGAAGAGTCCAGAGGGCGGATCGACCGTGCTGCGACGGGCATCCGATTCGGTCTCGGCGGTCGCGGTCGTCGAATCCGACGTCGAGCTGGTCGAGCGCGAGACGATCACGGGCTCGGTGCTGGCGCCTGCGAGCGGGTCGACCTCATCGACCGCTGCGGCCGACACGGTCACCCGTGGCGAATCGAACAGACCAGCGGTGAGCGAAACGGTCTCGTCATCGGCATCGCCAGACGCGGTGTCGGCGGGCTCGGGGAACAGCCCGAGCAGCGCTTCCGCGAGGCGTTCAGCCTCGTCATCCAGTTCGGTTGCGTCTCGCTGGGAGGTGTCGTCGATCACCGATCGCCCATTTCATGGGGCGTTGGCCCCGAAGTCTTCTGCCTGAGGACAAAGGGTACTGCCTAGGCTCGGGGCGGTGTCCAGCATCCAGGATCCTTTGGGCAGAGTGACTCAAGCCCTCCCGAGCGGCGGCGAAGACCGCCCGGGCCAGCGCGCGATGGCCGAATCGGTGACGCGCGCGATCGACGAAGGTTCCACTGCGTTGATCGAGGCCGGCACTGGCACCGGCAAGTCGCTGGCCTACCTCACGCCGGTGATCGCGGCCGGGAAGCGGGCGATCGTGGCCACCGCGACGATCGCGCTCCAAGACCAGCTCGTCAGCAACGACGTGCCGCTCGTCGCCGACGGCCTCGGTGCCGACACCACCGTCGCGCTCCTGAAGGGTCGCTCCAATTACCTGTGCAAGCAGCGACTCGTCGAGTTCGAGCGGGCGAGCAGCCAGGAGCAGCTCGAGCTGCTGCGCGGGAGCTCACCCGGCCTCGAGCTCGCCGCGGTCAAGACCTGGGCGGAGAGCACCGAGACCGGCGACAAGGAGGAGCTCGACCCTGCGCCCAGCTTCGACGTGTGGCGGGCCGTGAGCGTCGGAGCCGACGAGTGTCCGGGAGCAAGCCGGTGTCCGTCGGGCGCCGAATGCTTCGCCGAGCGAGCTCGGTCCGCCGCCGCCGAGGCAGACGTGATCGTCACCAATCACCACTACTACGGACTCGACTTGTCCTCGGGTGGTGTGCTCCTGCCGGAGCACGACGCCGTCATCTTCGACGAAGCGCATCACCTTCCCGAGGTGTTGGCGGCAACATGCGGGACCGAGATCGGCGGCGGACGGCTTCGATCGTTCGCTCGGCGCGTCCGGTCGACCCTCACCGACGACGAGCTCCCCGCGTTGCTCGATCGATCAGCCATCGATCTCGACAACCTGTTGCGTACCGGTGTCGGCGAAGGTGTCGAGCTCGATGCCGACCTCGTCTCCGCCCTGGTCAGCGCTCGCGATCGGGTCGACAAAGTGCTCGGCGCGCTCAAGAAGATCGAGACGAAGGACGGCACTGACGCCGCGGCGAAGATCGAGCGGGCCACGGTCACCGCCACCGGGCTCGTCAATGACGTCGACGGCATCATCGGAGCCAGCGAGACCGACGTGTTGTGGATCGACGGCAGCGACTCGAACCCGGTGCTCAGGCGGACCCCGCTCGACGTCACCGACATTCTCGAGGCGCATCTGTGGGGCGAGCGGGCCGTGGTGCTCACCAGTGCAACGCTTCCCGACGGTCTCGGGATCCAACTCGGTCTCGACGAGACCACGCCGATCGAACGCGTCGGATCGCCCTTCGACTATCCCGAGCTCGGGCTCCTCTACTGCGCCACACATCTGCCCGAGCCGCGGATGAGCAACGCTCGCGAAGCGGTCCGCAACGAGATGGTCGATCTCATCAACGCGGCGGGCGGTCGAACGCTCGGGTTGTTCACCAGTGCGTCCGCCATGCGCGAGGCGGCAGAGGATCTCCGCGAGCGGCTCGACATGCCCGTGCTCATGCAGGGTGACTCGTCGAAGCAGCACCTCATCGAGGAGTTCAAGGCCTCACCCGAGACGGTGCTGCTCGCCACGATGTCGTTCTGGCAGGGCGTCGATCTCCCCGGCGACACGCTCACGCTGGTCACGATCGATCGCCTTCCCTTCCCTCGCCCCGACGAGCCGGTCACCCAGGCCAGGCGCGATCAGGCCGGCCGCTTCGCGTTCAAACTGGTCGATCTTCCGCGAGCACAGATGCTGCTCGCTCAGGCTGCGGGTCGCCTCGTGCGCCGCACGACCGACCGAGGCGTGGTCGCCGTTCTCGATTCACGACTCGCCAACAAGAAGTCGTATCGATGGGATCTCATCAACGCCCTCCCACCGCTCCGACGAACCAAGGACCGCGACGAGGTGCTCGACTTCCTCCGGACCCTCGATGCCGAAGCGAAGCAGACCGGCGAGCACTCGGCGTAGACGATGCGCACCGCTGAGTTCATCTCGCTCTACGCGGGGATTCTCGTCGGACTCGGCTACCTCATCGGTTCGTTCGTACGTTCCAAGACCAGCGGCGAGGAGACACCGGAGCTCGCCACCATCGCGGCCGAGGCGATCGTTCCGATGGTCTGGGCCGCGATCAGCTTCGCCGTCATCGATCGGGTCGCTCCCGGCACATCGGCCTTCCGTAACTCATCAGCGGTTGGCTTCTTGTCGAGCAAGGCCCTCACCGTCTGGGAATCGGTCGCGCTCTGGTCCGGGTTGGCGACGGTCATCGGCTTCATGCTTCCTGTGACGACGAGGGGGCGACGCGGAAGCGGCGGACTCGCCGGGGCGGCGGCGCTCCTCATGACCTACTCCCCCATCACCCTGTTGGTCAGCGGTGGGCTCTTCGTCGCCGGTTCGTCGATCGGCCGGTCCACCCGCGTTGGCGTCGTCGCAGCGGCTGTGGCGATCGCCGTGACGGAGTGGGGACTGTCGATCGTCGACATTCAGCCTGGGTGGGGATTCATCAGCGGTCCCGAAACGTCGCTGTGGGCCGTGGTGATGGCCGGTTCACTGGCGGCGGCGAGCTTGCGAGACGACCCGAACGCTGACTCAGGGCCTCAGTAGCCGAGGCGCTCGACCGACTCCGGGTCGTGTTGCCAGTTCTTGTCGACCGTGACGTACAGGTCGAGGAACACGCCGTCGGGAAGCTGCTTGCGGGCCTTGGTACCGACCTCTTTGAGGACCGAACCGCCCTTCCCGATCACGATGCCTTTCTGCGACTCGCGCTCGACCAAGATCTCGACTCGAACTCGGGGCCACTCCCACTCCGTCACCCTGGTGGCGATGGAGTGCGGCACCTCGTCATGGGTGATGCGTAGGAGCTGCTCGCGAATCAACTCGGCGACCCACTGCGGCTCGGGGGTGTCGGTGATCTGATCGTCGGGGTACCAGGCCGGCCCCTCGGGCAGCAGCGATCGAATTTCTCCGATGAGTCGATCGACGCCCGACCCGGTCTGCGCTGAGACCGGGACGTAGGCCACGGCGTCGATCTCGCTCGCCGCCTCGAGCTGCTTGCCGATCCGGACCGGGTCCAGATTGTCGATCTTGTTCAGCACGACGATCGTCGTCGCCGGGTCGAGATCCTTGGCCAGGAACAGATCACCTCGGCCGAGGCCGTCGCGTGCGTCAACCACGAAGCACACGACATCGACGTCGGCGCTCGCCTCACCAGCGGTCGCGTTCAGCCGCTTTCCGAGGGCGGAGCGAGGCTTGCCGACACCGGGCGTGTCGACGAAGACGATCTGGGAGGAGTCGTCGTTCAGGAAGCCCCGAATCTGGTGGCGGGTCGTCTGCGCCTTCTTCGAAGTGATCGACACCTTGCGGCCGATGATTCGGTTGAGGAGCGTCGACTTCCCCACGTTCGGTCGTCCGTAGAGGGCGACGAAGCCGGATCGATGGCCGTCCGCCGTCTCCCCGACCTCGGGGTTGGTTTCGTGTTCCATCACGTCTCTTCCGTCACGACAGGGCCGATGCGTCGGATGTCTCGGGGTCGCTCACAACACCATCGATGGCGGCGGTTTCGCCCGGTTCGGCTGGTTCGCCGTGGCCATCGGCGCCGTTCACGTCGAAGGTCACGTCGCCATTCAGATCGAGCTCCACCGACGAAGTCGTCGACCGTGGGTCGTGGCCGAGGATTCGCACTCGTTGGACTCTGCGACCCTGGATTCGTTCGACGCGCAGGAGGTAACCGTCACAATCGCAGGTCTCCCCCTCGCTGGGAACACGCCCGAACCGGTCGAGCACGAGGCCGCCGACGGTGTCCCAGTCGCCCTCGGGGAGCTCGAGCCCAACGAGGTCGTTCAGCTCGTCGATACCGATCCGGGCATCGACGCGGAGCGTTCCATCCCGATCGCGCACGAGGAGCGGTTCCTCCACGTCGTACTCGTCGACGATCTCGCCGACCAGCTCCTCGATCAGGTCTTCGAGGGTCACGAGCCCGGCGACGCCTCCGTATTCGTCGACGACGACGGCCATGTGGAAGCTCTCTTCCTGCATCTCGCGAAGCAGGTGAGCCACCCTCTTGGTTTCAGGAACGAATCGAGGTGGACGGAGCAGGCCGCCAACCGGCTCGTCGTCGCGGTCGTCGAGTTCTGCTCGGATGAGGTCCTTCACGTAGGCGAGGCCGACGATGTCGTCGATGTTGTCGCCTTCGACGGGCAGTCGTGAGTAGCCGAGCTCCGACGCGATCTCGAGCACCTCATCGACCGTGGCCGCCTGTTCGACGGTGGTCATGTCGGTTCGATGGACCATCACTTCACGAACCACCGTGTCGCCGAATTCGATCACGCTCTCGATCAGATCGCGTTCGTCTTGCTCGAGCACAGAGTCTTCGACCGCAGCGTCGGCGAGGGCGATGAGCTCTTCGGGCAGAGCGAAGGGGCCTCGGTGCAGGCCCCGGCCGGGAACGATCACGTTCGCCAGACCGATGAGCGCCTTCGCCAGGAACCGGACGGGCGGGAGTCCGATCAGCGCGACGACGGGCGTCGTCAGAGCCAGCGCGACGCGATCGGCGTGGAGCAGCCCCAGGGTCCGAGGTGCCGCCTCGGCGCCGACGAACACGACGGCACCGTTGACGGCGACGGCGAGCACGATCCAGCCGGCAGCATCGAACCGGCCCCCAGCCCAGATCGCGACGAGGCTGGCCTGCGTCAACAGGACGAGGACGATCACCAATCGCAGCGGGTTGAGCACCTTTTCGGGGTGTTCGAGCAGTGCGATCACGCGCCCCGCTCTGGCCTGGTCGGACTCGGCGAGCGTCTCCATGCGGATCTGGCTCGTTTGCCCGAATGCCGCTTCGACCAGGACGAGGACGAACGCAACGACGAGCAGCACCGCTGCACCGACCAGCAGCACGATCATGACGTGGTGGTCCGCTCGGGATGGGAGAACCCACAGCGTTTCAAGTGGACGACCTCGCGATCGACCATGCGTCTGGTCTCGTCAGGCTCGGCGTGATCGTGGCCGAGCAGGTGCAACACGCCGTGAACCGACAGCAGCGCGAACTCGGCCTCGACCGAACCGGCGTGCTCGGTCGCCTGCGCCGTTGCGACCGCTGGACACAGCACGAGGTCGCCGAGGTGTCGGGCCGGCCCGTCACCGGGATCGACGTCTGGCTCGTCGGCGTCCATCGGAAACGACAACACATCGGTCGGACCGTCGTGGCCCATGTGCTCGACATTCATCGATTCCATCTCGTCGACATCGACCAGCATGAGATCGACGTGCCCGAACGCGACACCTTCCTCGACCAGCGTGTCGAGGACGATCTCGGCGAGCTCGCCGGGCGTGGGGTGAGCGATTCCCGATGGCGCCGTCGTCTGGTCGATCGCATCGACGCTCAGGCCGGCGCGTTCGTGATGCGAGGTCATCAGCGCGGCTTCTTCGCGCTTTCGTGACGGTCGTACGCATCGACGATCTCCTGCACGATCCGGTGTCGGACGACGTCCTTCGACCGGAGACGAACGAACGCGGTGTCGTCGACACCGTCGAGAATGCGCTCGACCTCGTCGAGGCCGGACCGCCCACCAGACACATCGACCTGCGTCTGATCACCCGTGACGACCACCTTGGAGCCGAAACCGACCCGGGTCAGGAACATCTTCATCTGCTCGGGCGTGGTGTTCTGCGCCTCGTCGAGAATGATGAAGCTGTCGTTCAGGGTCCGCCCTCGCATGAACGCCAGCGGGGCGACCTCGACGGCGTTTCGTTCGAAGAGCTTCGCCATCCCGTCAGCTCCGACCATGTCGTGGAGGGCGTCGTAGAGCGGCCGCAGATACGGATCGACCTTCGACATCAGATCGCCCGGGAGGTAGCCGAGCCGTTCGCCGGCTTCCACTGCGGGGCGGGTCAGCAGGATCCGCTCGACCTCTTTGGCCTGCAGGGCCTGGACCGCGCAGGCGACGGCGAGCCAGCTCTTTCCGGTGCCGGCTGGCCCGATCCCGAACGTGACCATGTTGTTGCGAATGGCATCGAGGTAGTGCTTCTGCCCGGCCGTCTTCGGCCGAACCGCCTTGCCTCGTGCGGTCGTCAGAATCCGGTCCGTGAGCACCTCGGACGGCGACTCGTTCGATCGAACCATCTCGATCGAACGGGTGACGACCGACGGCGACAGATGCTGACCCTGCTTGAGGAGCAGAACCATTTCTTCGACGACCTTGCTGGCTTCGTCGGACTCGCGGCCTTCGATCGTGATCTCGTTGCCTCTGGCATGCACCGACGCATCGAACGATGCCTCGACGATCCGTAGGAATTCGTCACGTTCGCCGAGCAGTCCCACCATCAGCTGGTTGGAGTCGACATTGATCTTCACAGGCAGCATCCCATCGATGGCGGCGAGAATACTCCAAGACGGGGCCGACGCATCCACGGATACCGCCGGTGAGACAACCGTCTCCCCTCGCGAGCACCCGCCGAAGTCACCCTCTTGCCCCCGAGATCGGGCCCCGAGTACCGTCTGAGGCCAGCCGCACGGTCCGGCTTCGGCGACCACCGACCATCACACCTTCTCGACGCACACCGCTCGGCGGATGCGCCGGGTGTGCCAAACGGTCGCCCACATTCCGTCTCTCGCACCGACGATCCTCCGCAGCTCACCAGCGCGGGAAAGGCATGCCCCGGTGCCAGGGCAGCAATCGATGACCGAACGGAGCGGACATGGCGACCCGTGTCACGACCACCACCGAACAAGACGGCTCCCTCGCCGTCACCAAGACCGTCCTGAGCGGCGACCGGGCCGACCGCCTGGCCGAAGCTCGCTGGCTGGCCGACGCAGCGTGCGACTTCGTCGTCAGCGTGCTCAACGTCGGCGGCGAGCCACTCACGATCAAGACGAAGCACCACGGCCAGCGGACGCTTCGAACCGCTCGTGAAGATCCACCCGCGATGGCTCGACTGCTCGTCCGGGTCGCCCGCGGAATCGCCGACTTGCACGGACGCGGCTTCGTTCACGGCAAGTTGACCGTCGATCACGTGATCGTCGGGACCGACGGCGACGTACGTGTCTGCAGTCCGTCAGGGGTCGCGACCGATCCCGTCGCCGACATGCGCGACCTCGGCCGCATCGTCGTCGACCTCCTTCAGAGGTGGGACGACGACGGTGTCGACATTGCGAACCGCGCCGAGTGGGAGCGCATCGTCGAGCGATTGACCGCTGCCGACGAACACACCTCGCCCCATCGCATCGCCCGGTGGTTCGCTCCGCTCGCCGTCGAACCGACGACCGGACCCGACCGACAACCATCCGAGCCTCGCTCACCCGTCAGTCGACCCGGTGCCGGCGTTGCCGTCCTCGCAGTGTTCCTGCTCGTCGTGGCCACCGCCCGATGGACGACGCAACGATCGACGACCGCCCCCGAAGCAGCGGCGACCAACGAGCCGAGCGACCTGGCGGGATCGATCATCGAGGTCGACGGGCGCACCTATCGATTCGATCGAGCCGGAGCGGCGGCGGCGGGCACACCAACCGGGTGCCCGGCACCTCGCGCCGCCTATCTCGATGAGGACGACACCGTGTGGCTCGTCGGCGCGACCGAGCGAGACGGTCTCGACGGGGCGGTCGCCGAACCGCTGGCGCGGGTTCCGGGCGCGACCGAGTTGACGTTCGAAGCCAACGGCGACTCGGCCTGCACGTTGTGGGCGACCGGACCTGCCGGACGCACCGCGATCACGGTGAACCCGTGACCCCGTCCCGTCCGAACGAGGTTTCAGCCTGCGGGGATGCTGGCGAGGCCGAGGTCGGCGAGGCGGTCGACGGCCTGATCGAACTCGACTCCGAGAATGCACGCAACGGCGCGGAGGTCGTCCTGGCGAACGGTGAGGACCCGACCGTTGAAGTCTTGGCGCTGCACCTG
>CALLIQ010000496.1 GCA_938008925.1 uncultured Acidimicrobiales bacterium | reverse complement strand
GGTTTCGCCCGCATCGAGACCGACGCTCAAAACTACTGGCGAGCCGGGACCGGCAACATGGGCAGAACGGGCCGTCTGGCCAGGAAAGGGCCCAGATTCCTGAATATCCCCAGGGGACAGACCGGTTGGGACGTGGGGAAGAGAACGATTCACAGCGAGTGGTTCGGCGCCGCCGAGCCATCGGATGCGATGGCGATGCAGGCAAAACGCCTCCACCGTCGGTGGTTCGTTCGCCTGAAGACACGGTTCAGGCGGCACATTCCCGGTGTCCCCCGGACCGAATCGCCTCGAAAACCTTTTCAGCACTCGATGCGATCCCCATGATGGGGGCCATGGCCGACCAGACGACAGACGCGGGCGATGGGCCCGACGAGCACTCGCTCGATCTCGCCGGCCCACCCGCCGATCCGCTCGATGCGTTGGTCGACGGCGAACACCCTCGCAAAGCGGCGGCACGAGACTGGGCGGACGCAGCGCTGGGATCGGCCCCCGACACCTTTGACCCGAAGCGGTGGAAGGTCGCCGCGGACGCTGGTTTCCTTCGCCTGCTCGCTCCGATCGAACACGGTGGGCTCGAACGCTCGGTCGTCGATGCGCTGTTGAGCTTCGAGGGCCTCGGCGCCGGCACGTCGGACAACGGACTCGCGTTCGGTCTCGCCTCACAGACCTTTGCGATGCAGCGCGCGCTGTCGAGCGCTGGGTCTGCGGATCAACTCGACCGTTGGCTCGGGCCGCTGTTGGCCGGGGACGCGATCGGATCGTTCGCCATGACCGAACCCGACGCCGGTTCGGACACCTCCACGATCGCCACCATCGCCGAACCCGACGGCAATGGCTATCGCCTCACCGGCCACAAGGCCTGGGTCACGATGGGCCCGCACGCCGACGTCGTCGTCGTCTTCGCCACCACCGACCCCTCGAAGGGGCGGTGGGGCCACACCGCGTTCCTGGTCGACACGTCGCGCACCGGCGTCGAACGGAGTGCCCCGGTCGAGCGCATGGGGCTCAACGGAGCGCCCTTCGGCGACATCACCTTCGACGGTGTCTCACTGAGCGAGCAGGATCTTCTCGGCCCCGTCGGCGCTGGTGGGTCGATCTTCTCCGCCGCTGTCGAAGCCGAGCGGGCCTTTCTCTACGGGCCGCAGCTCGGCGCCACCGAACGCCTGCTGAACGCTGCCATTGACCGAGCCACGTCGCGGGTGCAGAACGACACGCCGATCGGCGCCCACCAAGCGGTCGCTCACCGTCTCGTCGACGTCAAGGTCGCGCTCGATGCCAGTCGACTCCTCGTCTATCGCGCCGCCGTCCTCGCTGACCGAGGCGAATCGGTGACCCTGGCCGCTGCGCTGGCCAAGCTGCAGACATCGGAATCGTCCGTATCGAGCGCCATCGCTGCGACGACCGTCTTCGGCGCCGAGGGCTACACCACATCGGGCGGCATCGAGGCCGAATTGCGCCACGCGATGGCCGGCCTCAACTACGCGGGCACCTCGGACATCCAGCGAAACATCGCCGCTCGACTCCTCGGAATCGACCGAAACCGGCCCCGAACAGGGCCCGCGACCTAGTGATGCACCTCCCGCCTGGGAGGATCTCCCCGCATCCATTGCGGGTCACCCATCCGAACACCACGCTGTGACGAAGCAACGAGAGATGAGATCGATGACGCACCGCCAACACATCCGCACCCCACTGCGGCGAATCACAGCTCTGTTCGCGGTGATGCTCGTCGCCTTCGGGGTGATGGCGAGCCCGGCAGCTGCCCACTCGGTCGACGAGGCGGTGCTCTACCTGAGCGTGTCCGACGAGGCCATGGCCGGCCGCGTCGAGATGCCCGTCGTGACGATCCGCGAGGTCTTCGGCCTCGAGCTCGAAGGGGACGGCGACGAGCTGATCGCTGAGATCGAGCCCGAGCTCGCAACGCTGCAGGCATACGCCGATGAGCACCTCTCCATCTCCGCCGATGGCCGCGAGTACGCAATCGAGTTCACCGGCCTCGGCCTCCTCGCCGAGGGCGAAGCCGAGCAGCGCGAGAACTTCGTTCAGCTCGAGTTCGACGTGCTCGGCTACGAGGCCAGCGGAGAGCCTGAGCCGTTCAACGGTGAGGTGCCTCGAACCTTCGACGTCACCTTCGATCCGTTCTTCGACGATCTCGACGGCCGCTCTGCCGTGCTACTCATCGAGAACGACGTCGAGGCCGGCGTGTTCGAGAACGAAGAGTCGGTCCTCGTCACGTTCGACCCCGACACTCGCAGCCGCACCATCGAACTCGACAACGCGAGCGCGTGGGCCAACTTCACCGCCTCGGTCGGACTCGGTATCGACCACATCAAGACCGGGCCGGACCACGTGCTGTTCGTGCTCGTCTTGCTTCTCCCGTCCGTGTTGGCCTTCGCCGGTCGCTGGAAGCCCCAGACATCGTTCACCGGGTCGCTCTGGCGGGTCCTGAAGATCGCGACGATGTTCACCATCGCTCACTCGATCACCTTCACCCTCGCCGGCCTCGGCATCCTTCCGCTGCCGCCGTCCAAGCTGATCGAGTCGGTCATCGCCATCTCGATCGCTCTGGCTGCGCTGCACAACCTTCGCCCGATCTTCCCGAACAACGAGTGGGCCCTCGCATTCGGGTTCGGCCTCTTCCACGGCATGGGCTTTGCCTCGCTGGTGCAGGGTCTCGATGTGTCTCGTGGGACCCAGCTCGTCTCCCTTCTCGGCCGCAACGTCGGTATCGAGATCGGCCAGGCAGCGGTCATCCTCGGCGGATTCACGGCTCTGTTCCTGCTGCGCCGCACCCGCTTCTACATGCCGCTGTTCCAGGGTGCATCGGTGGCGATGGCCGTCATCTCGCTCGGCTGGATGTACGAGCGACTGGCCGAGGTCGAGCTCGGCATCAACGACATCGTCGAGCCGGCACTCCAGTTCCCTCGGATCGCCTGGATTGCTCTCGCCGGTACGGCCGTGGCATTCGGCGTCTTCGCCATGGAACGCAACGCCGACCGTCTCATTCCCCTCGACGGTGACGACGACGCTGGCGACGCCGAGACCGAGCGAGATCTCGTCGGCGTCTAATCCGGTTCGCCGCCACGATCGTTGGTTCGCTAAACGGATCGGCCAGACTCCACTCGATGGACCTGGCCGATCTGACGACGCTCGAGGCCGCCGACCACCCGGCGAGCACGCTCTTGGTCCCGCTCGGGGCCACTGAGCAACACGGTCCGCATCTCCCGCTGTCGACCGACACCGACATCGCCGGCGCTTGGTGCCGGGCACTCGCAGATCGGATCGGCGACGCGCTCGTCGCTCCCGCTCTGCCCTACGGCTCCTCGGGCGAACACCAGCACTTCGCCGGGACGCTCTCGATCGGCCAGGTGGCACTCGAAGCCGTGCTCGTCGAGCTGGCCCGCTCGGCAACGGAGCGCTTCGAGCGAGTGGTGTTCGTGTCCGGCCACGCCGGCAACGCTGCACCGCTCACGCGAGCGGTCACGACCCTGCGAAGCGAAGGGCGCAACGTCTTGTCGCTGCTTCCGCATCTCGCTGGCGCCGACGCTCATGCCGGCCACACGGAAACATC
>CALLIQ010000495.1 GCA_938008925.1 uncultured Acidimicrobiales bacterium | reverse complement strand
ACACCTACGAGATCGGCCTGCCCAATCAAGGCTTGCAGATCCTCTACGAGATCATCAACGAGCGCGCAGACGCCCGAGCCGATCGCTCGTACGCCCCGTGGCATGACCTCGAGGCGATCATGCGGGCCGACGAGATCCCGTTGTTCTCGGTCGAGCACCACACGCCGGCCGGTGAGTTCGACGTCATCGCGTTCGGCGTGTCAGCCGAGCTGACCTACACCAACGTCGTCAACTGCATCGATTTGGCCGGCGTCCCGGTTCGCGCGGTCGACCGCACGCTCGATCACCCGTTGGTCGTGGCCGGCGGGCATTGCATGTTCAACCCGGAGCCACTCGCCCCCTTCCTCGACGCGGTGGTCCTCGGCGACGGCGAAGAAGCTGTCGGCGAGATGACCGACGTCATCGTCGCCGCTCGGGCAAACGGGTCGAGCCGTCACGAGTTGCTGGTCGCGCTCGCCCAGGTCGAGGGCGTCTACGTGCCCGAGCTGTACGAGCCGGTCTACGACGAGGGAACGGGTCAGCTGATCGAGACTCGACCGCGCTTCGATGGCGTTCCCGAGCAGATCGAGAAGCGCACGATCGCCGATCTCGCCGACTGGCCGTACCCCAAAGAGCAGCTCGTGCCACTCACCGAGGTGGTGCACGACCGGCTCAACGTCGAGGTCTTCCGTGGCTGCACCCGCGGCTGCCGTTTCTGCCAGGCCGGCATGATCACACGGCCTGTTCGCGAGCGTCCGGCCGATCAGGTCCGAACGATGGTCAAGTCCGGCATCGAACGAACGGGCTACGACGAGGTGTCGCTCACCTCGCTGTCCACCGCCGACTTCAGCGACATCCAGCCGACCGTCACCGGCATCATGGACGATGCCGACGATGCTGGCTGTGGTCCGCTCAGCGTGTCGCTACCCAGTCTTCGCGTCGACGCCTTCGGTGTCGGCATTTCGGCCCAGCTCCAGCGGGCCAAGCGAGGCGGGCTCACGTTCGCTCCCGAGGCGGGCACGTGGCGCATGCGTCAGATCATCAACAAGCTGATTCGCGAGGAAGATCTCTACGAAGCCGTCGACGCCGCCTTCTCGCAGGGCTGGCAGCGGGTCAAGCTCTACTTCTTGATCGGGCTCCCCTCCGAGACCGACGAGGACACCCTCGGTATCGCCGAGTTGGCCAAGAACTGCGTCGAGATCGGCAAGAAGTACAACAAGCGAGCCAGCGTGACCGCGTCGGTCGGTGGTTTCGTTCCGAAGCCGTTCACGCCGTTCCAATGGTTCGGCCAAAACACCGCCGAAGAGCTGCAGCGCAAGGTCAACCTCTTGCGGGACGCAACTCGACGGATGAAGGGCGTGCAGCTCAAGTGGCACGACCCGGAGGCAACGCTGGCCGAGGGTCTCGCGAGCCGGGGTGATCGCCGCATGGCCGACGTCATCGAGACGGTCTGGCGCAACGGCGGCACCTTCCAGGAGTGGTCGGAGTGTTTCGAACTCGACCGCTGGCTCGATGCCCTCGCCGAACACGGCCTCGAGGCGGAGTGGTATGCGTATCGCCACCGCGATCTCGACGAAGGCCTTCCGTGGGATCACCTCTCCGCCGGTCTGCACAAGGACTTCTTGTGGGATGACTGGCAAGACGCACTCGACGAGGTCGGCCTGCCCGACTGTCGTTGGACCCCGTGTTACGACTGCGGGGCCTGCACCGGCTACGGCATCGAGCACGTGGTCGCATCTGCCACACCGCCAGCTGGTGGTAGCCAGGGCACCGGACAGGACCTCGAGACCGGCGGCGCCGTCCCGGTCACGCTGTTGACCACCGCACCCCGCACGCCGAGTGGCGTCACATGAACCCCCAGCCCCGCTTCACGGTCCGCCTTCGCTTCACCAAGCACGGCAAGATCCGGTTCACGAGCCACCGAGACGTGGCTCGCCTGTTCGAGCGGGCCCTCAGAAAACTCCGGCTTCCCATCTCGTACTCCGAGGGATTCTCGCCCCGACCCCGCATTGCCTTCGGGCTCGCATTGTCGGTCGCGCATGAATCGGACGCCGAATACCTCGACATCGATCTGGTCACGCCGATCGATCTCGAGGACCTGCCCTCCCGGCTCTGTGCTGCGCTTCCCGACGGTCTGACCGTCGTGGCAGCTGGGCACATCGAGCCCGGATCGGCATCGCTGCAGGAGGCGATCACCTCCTGTCGGTGGCTCATCGAGGTTCTCGATGGGTCGCTGTCTGACGTGACAGCTGCTGTGTCCGCCCTGCTCGCCGTCGAAGAGCTCCCGCTCGAACGGCAGCGAAAGGGAAAGACCACCGTGGTCGATGTCCGCCCCTGTGTCCTCGAACTCGAGGTGATGGGGCCGACGGACGACGGTGTGCAGTTGGCCGCCCTGCTCTCAAACGAATCCGTGTCGTTGCGACCCTCCGAGTTCATCGGAGCGCTTTCAGAAGTCGCACCAACATCGACCCTTCGTGAGGGGCGGGTCCGGCGTACCCACCAATTCACCACCAGCGACGGGCTTCGGTCTGAGCCTCTTTTGGCTCCCGTCCCATCGCCGACCACCGAAACCACCGACGCCCAGGCTGTGACTGCAGCGATGGCCGGCGTGGGAGGTGGTCAATGAGAAGGGACTACTTCCATGACCGTTTCCGAAACCGGCGGCGAGTCCGCCGATCGGGGACCCTCCCAGCGGGCAGATGCCGCACGGGCAGCAACCACATCCACCTCGAAACCCAAGATCGGCGATAGTCGCCCGGCTCCTGCCGGCGGGGCCGAGGGCGGAGGCCGAGACGGCTCCGCCGACAAGGCGGACACCGCCAAGAAGAAGCCGAACACCAACGCCAAGTCGAACCGGTCCGGACAGGGCGGCTCGAATCAGGGCGGTTCGAATCAGGGCGGCAACAACAACAGCAACGACGGGGGAGGCGGCGAGGCCGGCTCCTCGGCATCGAAGCGTCGCCGCCGTCGTCGCCGCGGCGGCAAGGGCGGCGGTGGCGAGGGTGTCAACCGCAGCGGTGGCAACAACGGCGGGACGCGACCGGTCGAACAGGTCGTGGCCGGAGGCCCCGTGGAGCTCGACGAGAGTCAGCTGAGCCGACGTCGTGGTCGCAGTCGCAAGGGACGCCCGGTCGGGCGCTACCAGATGGTCGTCTCCAAGCGAGATGACGCGACGCACATCGCGGTGCTCGAAGGCCGAAACCTGATCGAGTACTACGTATCGCGACCGAGCGACGACGTGTTCCAGATCCACGGCAACATCTACCTCGGTCGGGTGCAGAACGTGCTGCCGGGCATGGAGGCGGCGTTCGTCGACATCGGAACACCGAAGAACGCGGTGCTCTACCGAGGCGACGTCCAGTACGACCCCAAGGACTACGACGAGTCGAAGGGGCGGGCCAAGATCGAGCAGCTGCTCAAGCCCCGCCAGACCGTTCTGTGCCAGGTTACCAAGAACCCGATCGCTCACAAGGGTGCTCGGCTGACCACGGAAGTCTCGCTTCCCGGCCGCTTTGTCGTGCTCGTCCCCGGCGGCGACACCTACGGCATCTCGAAGCGTCTCCCCGACGCAGAACGCAAGCGGCTTCGCCAGGTCCTCGACCGGGTGCGGCCGAAGGGTCACGGGCTCATCGTCCGCACCGCTGCGGAAAACGTCACCGCAGAGGAGATCGAGCGCGACGTCGCCGGTCTCGTCCAGCAGTGGGAGCAGATCGAACAACTGGCCAAGAAGGCCAAGGCGCCGTCGCTGCTCTACCGCGAGCCAGACATGTCGACTCGGGTGATCCGCGAAGAGTTCAACAAGGAGTACCGCGGCGTCGTGATCGATGACCGCGACCTCTACAACGAGGTCTCCGACTACGTGTCGGTGATCACGCCGGCCCTCGCCGATCGCGTGGAGTTCTACGACGTCGGTGAAGAGAAGCTGCCTGCGTTCGAGCGGTTCCACGTGCACGAGCAGCTGCACAAGGCCCTCGACCGAAAGGTCTGGCTCCCATCGGGAGGCTCCCTGATCATCGAGGGCACCGAGGCCTTGACCGTGATCGACGTGAACACCGGCAAGAACGTCGGTTCTTCGAGTCTCGAAGAGACCGTCTTCCGCAACAACTTGGAGGCGGCCGAAGAGGTCGCCCACCAGCTGCGCTTGCGAGACATCGGCGGCATCATCGTGATCGACTTCGTCGACATGGAGGATCGCAAGAACCGCGAAGAGACCATGCGGGTCTTCCGCAAGGCCCTCAGCCGGGACAAGACTCGGACCCAGGTGTTCGACATCAGCGAGCTCGGACTCGCCGAGATGACCCGCAAGCGAATCGGTGAGGGCCTGCTCGAGTCGCTGTCGGCCAGCTGTCCTCACTGCGATGGTCGAGGGCTGCAGATCGACACCGGTCTCGAGCCGGCGAAATCGAAGTCTCGCTGAGCGCGGGGAACGCATCGCGAAGCGCTAGCCTTGTGGGCCTTATGTACGCAGTCGTGGCCACTGGTGGCAAGCAGTATCGAGTCGAAGAAGGCCAGACCCTCCGGGTCGAGCGAGTGGGCGCGGTCGGTGATGCCATCGAGCTTCGCCCCGTGCTCCTGGTGGACGGCGGCGATGTGCTGTCGACCCCCGCCCAGCTGGAGGGCGTGACCGTGTCCGCCAAGATCCTCGATGAGGTGAAGGGCAAGAAGATCGACGGCTTCACCTACAAGTCGAAGACCAACCAGCGGCGTCGTTATGGCCATCGCCAGACCTACGCCAACGTCGAGATCACCGGAATCAAGCGAGGCTGAGATGTCGAAGACCAAGGGTGGCGGTTCCACAAGGAACGGCCGAGATTCAGAGTCCAAGCGCCTCGGCGTGAAGGTGTTCGATGGCACGGCCGTGAGGCCGGGCGCGATCATCATGCGTCAGCGGGGCACGAAGTTCCACGCCGGCGCCAACGTGAAGCGGGGCGGCGACGACACGCTCTTCGCCACCGCCGAGGGCAAGGTCAAGTTCGGCTTCCGCAAGGGCCGCAAGCTGGTCGACGTCGTCACCGACTGACGTCCGACAACCAACAATTCTTCTTCGAACGGCGCCAACGGGCGTCGTTCGTCGCGTCTGACCCATGCTGACTAAGTCGTCTTGCTTTCGGGGTTAAGACTGATCAGCGGTTTGCCGATAGACGTGACATGTCCCAGGCTCGTTCCCGCCGCCGCGAACGCGGATCCTCGCTCTTCGAGGCCGCAATCGTCACGTTGCCCTTCGTGATCATCTTGTTCGGCGTTTTCGAGTTCGGCTTGATCTCACGGAACAACCTCACGACGACGAACGCATCCCGCGAGGGAGGTCGTGCCGCCTCGGTCTTCGGAAACGACGGTGACGCCGACTTCTTCGTCCTGCAGACCATCAAGCACGCCATCGCCCCGATGGGCACGGAAAACGTCGACTTCGTCGTGATCTACCGGGTCGAGAACGTCGGCGATCCAATGAACCCCTCTTGCCTGACCGGATCGGTCGCCTTCGTGCCGACGGTTGCGAACCCGGATCCTCCGACCGCGGTGAACGCCCAGCCGTGCAACCACTACACCCGCGACCAGCTGGAGAACGCAGCGCTCCTCGATCCTGCGTCCAATCCGACCGGCGAGTTCGGCTGCGGGCCGATCGCGATCGACGCGGCATGGTGCCCATCGATTCGCGAAGTGTCGTTGAGCGCACAACCCGACCTCGTTGGGGTCTACATCCAGACCTCGCACGACTACGTGACCAAGTTCTTCGGTGACACCCGAACGCTCAGCGAGTCGACCGTGATTCAGATCGAGCCGGAGGAACAGTGATGCGGATTCGTCGAAGCCGTTCGCACGAGCCAGACGAGAAGGGGTCGATCATCGTCGAGCTCGCGCTCGTCGTTCCGGTCTTGATGATCATCATCCTCGGCTTGTTCGAGATGGGAATGGCCTGGAACGCCAAGCAGACCGTGGTCCAGGCCGGTCGCGGCGGCGCCCGAACCGTCACCCAGCTCGGCCAGGACAATCTCGCGGACGCTTCCGCTTTGCGAAGCGTCGCAGCCACCGTCGGGGAGGACACCGACCGCATCATCCGTGTCGTGGTCTTCGAGCCCGACGCCGCAGGCAACCCGCCCGCCGTGTGCAACGACGAGTTCGTCAACAACGAGGCTGGCGCGCCGTGCAATGTCTACTACCCGGCCGACATCCTGCAGCTGGGCAACGACGGTCACTTCGACGGCAACCTCGCGAGCGACTTGAGCTGCGGCGGATCGTCCGCTTCGTCGAACTGGTGCCCGGCCGCCCGGAGTGACTATCAGATCGACGCCACGTTCGTGGGCGTGATGGTCGTGCTCGAGCAGGACTACTTCACCGGTCTGTTCAACCGCACCACCTACCGCATCACCGAGTCAACGATCATGCGAATCGAGCCTGAGGTCCAGCCATGAGCCAATCGGTCGACAGCGTCGAAAGCAACGACTCCAACGAGGCGGTCGAGGGTGAGCGGGTCGAGTCCGTCACCTCGCGTTCAACCATTGGACGGGCACGCGACAAGGCGGAGCAGGGCTACGTGATGGCCACGTCGGCACTTCTGCTCGTGCCGATGTTGATCTTTGCTGCCTTCGCCACCGACGTCGGTGCCTGGTACGTCCGAGGCCAAGACATCCAGCGAGCCGCCGACGCCGCAGCCCTCGCCGGTGTCGTCTGGATGCCGAACGATGCCGAGGCGGCTGTGGCAGCGCTGCAGACCATCCAGCTCAACGGCTATCCGACGGCTGTGGTCGTCGACGCGGCGACGTTCAACAACACCGCTGACGACCCTGATCCCACGCCACAGGTGCTCCTCACCTCGAGTGGCCCACAGCAGCTGCGCGTCGATCTCAAGGCCGAAGGCGAAGTGTTCTTCGGCTCGCTCGTGATCGACGGGATCGCCATCGAACGCTACGGCACCGCCGAGTACACCTTCCCCGTGCCGATGGGGAACCCGGGCAACGCCCTCGGCACCGGTGCCGAGACCGACTACGGCCGGGTCGACAACTTCTACCTTCGTGAGATGCCCCGTTGCGAGCTTCGCCAGAACGGCGACTTCATCGGCGCCGCCCGCTCTGTCTCGGTCTGCGAACCGACGACCCAGGGTGAGCCAAATCCGCAGTACGAAGTCGACGGCCACGCGTTCATCGCCGAGATCCCCGATGTTTCCGCCGGTGGCTGGGAGATTCAGGCCCGAGCCACCTGCTGGGCTCGAAACGGATCGACCCGCGGCGCTGAGGCTGACGCTCCGTTGCGTTTCCGGTTGTACAACACCGACGCCACCCCGCTCGACGACTACGACAACGAGAACGTCCCGCCGATGGCGGAGCTACTGATCAACCACCCGGACGGCACCCAAACGGGCAGCTTCGACGAGGCGACCTGCGGCAACCCCACCACGTGGACCCGCACCGGCGGCGACCCCGGGACCTGGGAGACGATCGACACGGTCTTCAGCGCCGGGCGCTATGTGCTGCGCAGCAAGAACGTCTACAACGACCTCGACCCCGACGGTGCTGGCCCACTGAACCCGCCGACCAACGTGCGCCGTGCGCTGTTCTCCCTTCGCGTCGTTCCAGCTGGCACAGGCAACGGCGCCTATGCGTGCTCACGGGTCGGTCCGACGGCGATCGCCACGTGCCCGGCCATCTACGGTCGTGACTTCGTGACGACCTACACGAACAACACGATGCTCCCGCCATCGGGTGGCGCCGCCAACAGCGCGGTGCTGTCGCTGGCGGAGATCGGTCCGGAACACGCCGGCAAGCAGATCGAGATCATCCTGTTCGACCCGGCCGACGGTCTCGACGAGATGTTCGTGCTTCGTCCCGATGGCACGGCGGCGACGATTCGCTGGCGCACGATCGACACCGAGTTCTACAACTATCGAACCAGCCGAACCGACTACACCGACGGCAGTGGCGGGCCGGTCGCCGAGCAGACCTGTGGCACCGAGTCGTGCATCACGCAGAACAGCTATGGCAACGGAACCACCTACGGCTTCCAGGACCGCACGCTGCGGATCATCGTCGACATCCCCGCCGACTACGGCACCACGGGGTGTGTGCAGGTCGCCGGCGAACCAGACGACTGCTGGTGGGAAGTTCGCTACGACGACTCGAACGGCTCGATCAACGAGACGCTCACCTGGAGCGTGCAGGTGATTGGTGACCCGGTCCGACTGATCGACTGATCGCCCGGGCCGCCACGAGCAATCCAGTGGCCCTGTGATCTGAGGTTCCTAGACTCGTCGGGGTGTCCAACTTCGTCGATGAGACCAACCTGTGTGCTCGAGCCGGCGACGGCGGCGCGGGCTGCGTCTCGATGCGACGCGAAGCCCACGTGCCAATGGGCGGCCCAAACGGGGGCGACGGCGGTGGTGGCGGCGATGTCTGGCTCGAGGCCGACCGTCAGGTCGCCTCACTGCTCGGCTTTCGCGATCACCCGCACCGCATCGCCCCGAACGGGACGCATGGCAAGGGCTCGAACATGCACGGGAAGAAGGGCGAGGACCTGATCGTGAAGGTCCCGATCGGCACCGTCGTGCTCGATCACGACACTCGTGAGCCGCTCGTCGATCTGGCCGGCCACGGCGATCGTTGGCTCGCCGCGAAGGCTGGCGAGGGTGGTCATGGCAACGCTCGGTTCCTCTCGAACAAGCGCCGGGCGCCGATGTTCGCCGAGCAGGGCGAGGCGGGTCAGGAGACCTGGTATCGCCTCGAGCTCAAACTCATGGCCGACGTGGCCCTCGTCGGCTACCCAAACGCGGGCAAGAGCACCCTCATCTCGGTGATGTCGGCCGCCAAGCCCAAGATCGCCGACTACCCGTTCACCACCCTCGAACCGAACCTCGGCGTCGTTCGTCTCGACGACGAAACGGAGTTCGTGGTCGCCGACATCCCCGGCCTGATCGAGGGAGCGGCGGAAGGTCACGGTCTTGGCCATCAATTCCTCCGCCACGTCGAACGGGCCCGAGTGCTGGTGTATCTCCTCGACCTCTCGGCGGTCGACGGCGACTCACCCGCTCGTCAGCTCGAGGTCTTGCGCAACGAACTCGGCCAATACCGACCCGAACTCCTCGACCGTCCGAGCATCGTGGTCGGTTCGAAGGCCGATGTCCTCGAAGCCAGCGACTGGGGCGACGACGCCGACGTCGAGTTCTCGATCTCATCGGTCACCCGAACCGGCCTGCAGCCGATGCAGTGGCGCCTCGCTGAGCTGGTCGCCGCCTCTCGTGGCGGCGAGGAGGAGCGAACCGGCTTCGTCATCCACCGTCCGGAGGCGGAGGGAATCGAGATCGGCCGCGACGACGACGCCGCCTACCGCGTCCACGGTCGTGCTGCCGAGCGAGCGGTCGCGCTGTCGGACATGACCGACCTGCTGGCGCTCGACGTCGCTCGTCAGCGCCTCGACAAGCTCGGTGTGAACAAGGCGCTCCTGAAGGCGGGCGTGCTCGACGGCGACACGGTCAGAGTCGGCGACTTCGAGTTCGAGTACTTCCAGGACTGAGTGGCGATGAAGGGCAACGCTCGATGAGCGAACGCACGGTCGTCGTGGTCAAGGTCGGCTCGTCGTCGGTGACCACGCCGGAGGGCCACGTGAACGAGGCCGCTGTGGCCAAGCTCGCATCGGAGGTCGCGGTCACCCGGTCGGAGGGTCGCGACGTCGTCGTGGTCACGAGCGGTGCCATCGCGGCCGGCATGCCGGCGCTGCGTCGTTCGCTCGGAGCCGATCACAGTGCGCTGGATCGCTCCGAGGGTGCCCTTCGTGCCGCCAGCGCGATCGGCCAGACGTCGATCATGCGGGCCTTCGAAGCGGCGTTCGCCGACCACGGCCTGCTCGCCGGGCAGATTCTCCTCGCTCCGACCGACCTCATGCTCCGGAATCGATACCTCAAGAGCCGGGGAACACTGCGGGCACTGCTCGATGTCGGAGCCGTCCCGGTCGTCAACGAAAACGATGCGATCGCCGACGACGAGATTCGCTTCGGCGACAACGATCGCCTTGCGGCGCTCGTCGCGCACCTCGTCGAGGCGTCGCACCTCGTCCTGCTGACCGACACCGACGGCCTGTTCACCGCCGATCCTCGGGTCGACGAGACGGCGTCGCTCATCGAAGAGATCGTGGCGATCGATGCCGAACTCGAG
>CALLIQ010000494.1 GCA_938008925.1 uncultured Acidimicrobiales bacterium | reverse complement strand
GGCCGAAGCCGACTCGTCGCATCCCGACGCCGCCGTGCTCGAGGTCACCAACACGCCGTGGAAGGAGCGCCATCGCTATCCGATCGTGCTCGAGCGTGGTCGCGACGGGTACACGGCGGTGTTCGACAAGACGTTGCACGTCTCGCCCTTTCTCGACGAGCGGTTCCACTACGACCTCGCGCTCGCCGACGCCGACGACCGCGTCGAATTGTCGATCGACGCCCGCCGCCCGGGCGAGGAGAACCCGACGGTCCTCACCCAGCTCAGCCTCGAACGTCGTGCAGCAACCCGGACCGCTCTCGCCGAGTCACTCCGAGCGGAACGCTTCCCGACCCACCGGGTGAGCGCCGGCATCCATCGCCAGGCACTCGAACTCGCCCGCAAGCGCGTGCCGTTCGTCCCCCACCCAAAACGCAACCATCCCCAGAAAGCGAGCCTCCAGCAATGACCTTCACGGATGCATCCACCCCGCCGGGCCCCGTCGAGCAGACGGTCGCCCACAGCCAGACCGAGCCGACGGTCCACCCCGAAGCGCTCCTCGCCCGTGCTCGTCCCTCCGCATGGGTCAAGGCCACCCGCGAGAGCGACCGCGCAGCACGAGCCTGCCGCCGCATCGCCCTCGAGCTCCTCGACCGGATGCGTCACGACCAGCTCGTGCTCGTCGACCACACCCTCGAACACGCCGGCCGAGAACCGAAGACCACCTCCTTCGGTTCTCCGCAAGCAGAGCTCGCAGCGCATCTCACAATCCATGATCCGAGGGCGTGGACGGCCCTCGTGTCCGAAGGTTCGGTCGGACTCGGCCGCGGGTACTTCGAAGGATGGTGGGACAGCGACGACCCCACCTCGGTCGTCAGGGTGATCATCCGCAACATCGAACCCCTCGACGACCTCCGCAACCGGCTCGACCGGTCCACGGGATGGGCTGGCGACCGCATCCGCCGCCTCCTCCCCCGAGCCGGCCGACGACGCAACAAGGAAGACATCGCGTCGCACTACGACCTCGGCAACGACTTCTTCCGCCTGTTCCTCGACGAGACCCTCACCTACTCCTCCGCCGTCTTCCCCTCGGCCGAGGCCGCCCTCGCCGAGGGAAGCCACTTCAAATACGATCGCCTCATCGCGAAGCTCGGCATCGACGACGCCGACCGCGTGCTCGAGATCGGAACCGGCTGGGGCGGCTTTGCGCTCCGAGCCGTGGACACGACGGGCTGTCGGGTCACCACGACGACGATCTCATCCGAACAGCTTCGGGAGGCCAAGCGACGGGTGAGCCGGTCGGCCAGTTCCGAACGCGTCACCCTGCTCGACCGCGATTGGCGAGACCTCGCCGGCCGCTTCGACCGGGTGGTGTCGATCGAGATGATCGAAGCCGTCGACTGGCGTGACTACGACGACTACTTCGCCACCATCGAGCGCTGCCTCGAACCCGACGGGCTCGTGGCCATCCAGGCGATCTGTGTGCCCGACCGCCGGTTCGAGCGGGCCAAGACGACCGAGGACTTCATCCGGCGGTTCATCTTCCCCGGTGGGTTCCTACCGTCGATCGGGGCCATCAGCCGCTCACTCGGGTCGGCCACCAAGCTCCAGATCGTCGACACCGAGGATCTGTCGGCCCACTACGCCGAGACGCTCCGGCGTTGGCGCGAGCGCTTCGACGAGCGAATCGACGACGTCACCGCCCTCGGACTCGACGAGCGGTTCTGCCGTCTGTGGCGCTTCTACCTCGCCTACTGCGAGGCCGGCTTTCTCGAACGCCACTGCACCGTGAACCAGATCGTGATCGCCGGCCCGAACTGGCGACCGCAAGGGCTCTCGCTGCGACCGTCATGATGCTCGCTCTGTCGGTGGCGACCGTCGGTCTCTCCTCGGACCGAGCGGTCGCAATTCCGCCGGTCGGACAACCGGCGCACTGACAGACTGCGACCATGACCAACGCAACCACTGACACCTTTCGGGCGCTGCACGCCGAGGGGATCTTCGCCATGCCGAACCCATGGGATCGCGGCACCGGCCGCACGCTCGAGGCGATGGGCTTCAAGGCGGTGGCAACGACGAGCGCCGGTTTCGGCCGGGCGATCGGCAAGGACGACTACGCCATCTCTCGCGATGAGCTCGTCGATCACGTGGCCGAACTCACGAGCGTGCTCACCATCCCGCTCAACGTCGATTCCGAGCAGCTCTTTCCGAACGACGACGGCGGCATCGCCGAGACCGTGCGACTCCTCGCCGACGCCGGCGCCGCCGGGTGCTCGATCGAGGACTTCGATCCGGCACGGTCCGCCATCGACCCGATCGACGTGGCGACCGGCCGAGTAGCCGAGGCCGTCGCAGCGTGCGCCGAACATGATCTCGTTCTGACGGCGCGTGCCGAGAACCACCTGCACGGCGCCGGCGGACTCGACGACACGATCGAACGACTCGTCGCCTATCGCGACGCGGGAGCTGAGGTCGTCTATGCCCCCGGACTCTCCGACGAAGCTGACATCGAGCGGGTCGTGACCGAAACCGGCATCGCTGTGAACGTGCTCGCCATGCCGAACACGCCGTCGCTCGACGCGCTCGGATCGCTCGGCGTTCGCCGGATGTCGGCCGGCAGTGGGCTGTACATCGCTGCTCAGCGAGCCTTCAAAGACGCTGCCACCGCGTTCGCCGGCGAGTGACGCCGCAGCACTACGATCCCACGCATGCCTGACGCGCCGACCCGGCCGGATTCACGAGTTGACCGGGTGCTGCTGTGCGCCCCTCGCGGCTTTTGCGCCGGGGTCGAGATGGCGATCAAGGCGCTGTCGTGGATGGTTCGCTCGTTCGAGGCGCCGGTCTACTGCTACCACGAGATCGTCCACAACAAGCTCGTCGTCGATCGCTTCATCGCCGAGGGCGTGATCTTCGTCGATGACATCAACGAGGTCCCCGAGGGTCGACCCATCATGTTGTCGGCCCACGGCTCGGCTCCCGAGGTGGTCGCCGCCGCCCGCGAGCGAGGGAGCTACGTCGTCGACGCCGTCTGCCCACTCGTCACCAAGGTCCATCACGAGGTCAAGGTCCGGGCCAAGAAGGGCTATCGCATCATCTACGTCGGCCACGATGGTCACGAGGAAGCGGTTGGCACGATGGCCGTCGCGCCCTCATCGATCAGCCGGGTCGAATCGGTCGAAGAAGTCGCCGCGCTGCCCGAGTTCGACGAGCCGACCGCCCTGCTGGCCCAGACCACGCTGTCTCACCGTGATTGGTCCGAAGTCGCCGAGGCAGCGCGCGAGCGTTTCCCCGATCTGTGGCAGCCGGGCCGAAGCGACCTGTGCTTCGCGACGACGAACCGCCAGTCCGCCCTGATGGCCATCGCCGATCAGTGCGACGCCGTGGTCGTCATCGGTTCTGCCAACAGCTCGAACACCACGGCGCTCGCCAAGCTCGCGACCGAGGCTGGATGCCCCGAGGTCCATCGGGTCAACGGCCCCGACGAGCTACCCGACACCCTCAGCGGTGTCGTTGGCGTGACCGCCGGCGCATCGGCACCCGAAGACGTGGTCGCCGCGGTGCTCGACGTGCTGGCGCCGACCCACGGGGTCGAAGAGGTCCGGATCACCGACGAGGACGAGTACTTCCCGCCGCCGCGCAATCTTCGCGAGCTCCTCGCCGGGATCGACGCCGTCGCCACGCTCGGACTCGGCGGCTCGACCCAGGACCGACCCGATCTCAACGACCGCAAGATCGGCGCGTCGGACGTGTTGGCCACGCTCTCGGTGACCGGGCGAGCACCCAGCGAGTGACTTTGCGGAGCGATCGCTCGGCAGGCTGAGAATCAATGCCTGTTGGTGGGTCGTCTGGCTGAGGTCCTCCTAAGCTCCCCTCCGTGGTGGACACCTCGGGCGGCATGAGCGACGCAAGCGTCGACCCAGGTGGCGCCCTCTTCGCCCAGATTCGAGCGGCCGTGCCAGACGCTGCCCTCGTCGCCGTCGACCGAAACGGCGTGATCATCGAGGCGACCGAAGCGGTCGAGCAACTCATCGGGAGTTCGTCGTCGACGATCCTGCACCGACACCTCGATGTCTTCGTCCACCCCGACGACCGCATTCTCACCGGGCCGAATCACGACGAACGCTCGGTCCTCGGTCAGGTGTCGCACTGGACGCCGGCTCGAATCGACACGCGAAGCGGCTGGCGTCGGGTGGAGTTCACCAGCATCGTCAACGATCGCCGAGGCTTCGTCGTGCTGCTGCAGTCGTTCACGCCACCGGCTGACACCGATGTCCGAGCCGTCGAGATGTTGATGCTCGACTTGCTCGAAGCGCCGGACGCTGCGGGCGAATCGACGACCGACGTCCAGCCGGTGCTCGACAAATTCTGCGACCTGATCGGGTGGGATCGAGCCCGGATCCGCTTCGTCGACGACAACGCGGTCGATCTCACCGAGGTGACATCACGGCCGGGCAACACCGGACCCGTCGCCCCGCTGGCCACACTCGATGGTCGAGTCGCCACGATCGTCAGACGCCGACCGGCGAGCGACGAGTCCAACGACGATGCCATCGCCGGAAACCAAGACGAACGCGACGAGCCCGCCACGGGAGCCGATGTCCGCCTCTGGTCGACCGAGCGCGAACAGCTCCACCGCAACGGCGTCGGATCCTGGTTCCGAACGCCCATCGGCAGCAACGACGGCGCCGCATGGCTCGAGCTCTCACATCGCCAGGAGAACGTCGTTCTCGCCGGATGGCAGCTGGCCACCTGCCGGACCCTGGCCGACACGCTCGGGTCGACCTGGGACCGATGGGCCGGTCGCCCCGAACCGGCGACACTCCCCCATGCGCACGACATCGAGACGAAGCTCGCCTCATGGGCGCCGCTGGTCGACGAGCTCGAGCGCCGACTCCGACGAGCTCGACGAACCGACGGTGCCGGCAGTTCGACACCCGAATCGGTGTGCGCCTTCAGGATCCACCTCGATGGCTTCGATCGACTTCGCAACAAGGTCGGCGACGACGCCGCCGCTCGCGTGCTGATCGCCGTCGCACACGGCATCGGCTTCGTGCTCGACGACTCCCTCGTCGGTCGCACCGGGGACGACGAGCTCACGGCCATCGCCGAGATCCACCCCGGCGAGACCCTCGACGAGGTGATCGATCACATTCGTCACGAGATCGACGAGAGCTTCAGCTGGCGATTCGGCGTGCACCCGAAGATTCGAGCGAGCTCGGGCGATGCAACGAGCTCGGCGACATCGATGCTCAGCAACGCTCGCCGCCTGGTCTGAGCAGGTCGCTCAGCGAGTGTTTGAGCAGGCCGATCAGCGAGTGAGGGCCTCGGCCTGATCGAACAGGCTCTGCAGCTCGCCGTGGAGTTCTTCGGTGAGCGAGCGGATCGCCGAGCGTTTGACCCGCTCGCCAGGCTCACGGGACGGCGGGTAGAGCGGCGGCCCGACCACGATCGCCATGCGACGAGGACGGATGAACTTCGCCCCCTTCGGCCACGCTGCTTCGGCGCCGCCGATCCCGACCGGCACGATGGGCACACCAGCTCGACACGCGAGGAATGCCGCCCCCTCCTTGAGGGGCTGAACGACCGGACCCGAATAGCGGGTGGCTTCGGGAAACACCACGAGCGGTTCGCCATCGGCCAGGACTTGCTCCGCGAGGCGAAGCGCGGCCCGGTCGGTGACCGCGCGCTCGACGGGGAACCCGCCGACGGAGCGGAGGAACCAACCCAAACCGGGAATGGCGAAGTACGTCTCGGCGCCCATGTAGCGCAGCATCCGCGGCGTTGCGCCAGCGACGACGCCCGTGTCGAGGATGGACCGGTGACCGCCAGGGGCGAGCACGAATCCACCCTCCGTCGGAACATGCTCGGTCCCACTCACCGACATGCGCAGCCACGAGCGGAAGAACGCCATGAACACGACCCGAACGACCCGGTAGAACCGGCGAGACGCGGCGCTCACCGGCACGCTGGCGCCCTGACCGGTGACCGCTTCGCTCATGCGCCGCGGGCGGCTCTGACGCGGTCGACCAGGAGAGCCACGACGTCATCGATGGTCAGGTGGGTGGTGTCGATCTCGACCGCGCCATCGGCTCGTCGAAGCGGATCGGCGGTACGGGAAGAGTCGAGTGCGTCGCGACGGGCGATGTCGGCTGCCACCGTGTCGTAGTCGAGGTCGGCGACCTCACCTGCACGCCGAGCCGCCCGCACTTCTGGTGATGCGGTGAGATAGATCTTGGCGAGTGCGTCGGGAAAGACCGCCGAACCGATGTCACGCCCTTCGAGGACACCGCCGCCCCGCCGGTGAGCCCACTCCCGCTGACGGCTGACGAGTTCGGTGCGGACGCCGGGATGGGCGGCGACCGCCGACACCGCACGGGTGACCTCCGGGCCACGGATCTGGGTGGTGGCATCGATTCCCTCGACCGTCACGGTGCCATCGGCGCCGAGATCGATGTCGACGGCCGCGGCGAGCTTCGTCACCGCTTCACCGTCGTCTGGCTCGATGCCCTTGGCGAGCGCCGCGAACGTGACCGCCCGATACATCGCGCCGGTGTCGAGATACTCGAGGTCGAGTTCGGCTGCGACCCGTTTGGCGATCGTCGACTTGCCCGAGCCAGCCGGACCGTCGATCGCGATCACCGTGAGGTCTTCCATCTCTGGCATCTCCATCAGTCGAGCACTCGCGAGCGAGGTCGGTAGCCGCGCGCCATCAGTCCGCCGACGAACCGTTCGGCCATCTCTGCGTCGACCACCATGACCATCACACCTCGCCGACCTTCGCCGGAGTGGGTGAGCTCCAGGTCGAAGATGTTGACGTCGAGCTCGGACGCCAGGGTCGCGATGACGGCGATCTCTCCCGGTTGATCGGGAATCGGAATCTTGAGCTCGATCAGACCGTCGGCCCGACCAAATCCGGTCGGAAGGTTGATGCGTGCCGCCTGGGCTTGCTCGAGCATTTCGAGGAGGCCGGCCCGATCGCCCGTGGCGACGCGTTCGCGCACGTCGGCGAGCGCCTCGATCAGACGGTCGATGCCGGTCGTGATCGCCGTCTTGTTGGCCTCGCAGATGTCCGGCCAGATGGAGGGCCGGCCTGCGGAGATGCGGGTCATGTCTCGGAATCCACCGGCGGCGAGACGCAGGAGGGCGGCATGTTCGACAGACGTGTCGTCGGCGAGCACCATCAACATCGCCGCCGTGAGGTGCGGGACATGGCTGACCTGAGCGACGAGCTCATCGTGGACGCGCGGCTCGAGCGCGATTGTCTCGGCTCCCATCGCTCGCACTGCAGCTCGCACGATGGCGAACGCCTGCTCGTCGGTGTCGGTCGTCGGTGTGAGCACCCACATGGCGCCGTCGAACATCTCGGCTCGTGCGCCGATCAGGCCATCGAGCTCCGACCCCGCCATCGGGTGGCCCCCGACGAACCGTGGAGACGTGACCAGCGCACAGATGTCGGCCTTCGTCGATCCGACGTCGGTGACCGGCCCGCTCCCCGACTCGAGCGCCGTCAACGCCAGCTCGGGTATCTGCCCGACGGGCGCCGCGATGATCGTGAGGTCGGCGTCGGACTCGATGCCGATTCGGTCGATCACACCGCTTTCGAGAGCCTGGTCAGCGACCGCAGGGTCGACGTCGGTGCCGGTCACGGTCCACCCGGCACGGCGGAGTGCGAGCGCGACAGAGCCGCCGATCAATCCGGTACCGACGACCGATGCGACCTTGGTCATTCCTCGTCGCCAGGCTGAGCGAGATCCGGACGCAGGGCGGTCGCGCCTCGCAAGAAGACGTGGCGGAGCTCGGCACGCGGCGTGTCGGTGTCGATGTGGAGCAACAGACGAATGCACATGCCGAGCGCACCCTCGACGTGCATCTCCTGCACGCACAGCAACGGCACGTCCACCAGACCGAACCCTCGCGCTGCCGCCGCGGGCGGAGCACTCGAGATGTCGGGTGTTGCGGAGAAGAAGATGCTCACGATGTCGTCGTGGGTGAGCCCGTTGCGCTCATAGAGCGTGTCGATCAGCGTGGTGGTGCGGGCGGCGATCTCATCGGCGGTGTCGGCATCGATCGTGATCGCACCGCGCAGGGCTCGGACTGGCATGGCGGGTGAGGATAGAGGGGAAGGGGGCGACTAGCCGCTTTGATCGGCCGGTTGCACCGCTCGTTGGAGATCGAGAAGCTCGTCGCCCTCGACCGGCCGGAACGAGCCCGGCTCGAGGCGGGTGTCGGTGATGGGTCCGATGCGGGTTCGAACCAGGCGGCGCACCGGGTGACCGACGGCCTCACACATGCGCCGAACCTGCCGGTTGCGACCCTCGTGGATGGTGATCTTGATCATCCCTGGGGCCACCGTTGCGGCCTTTGCTGGCGCGGTCACACCGTCGTCGAGTTCGACGCCTTCTCGCAGCGTCCGCAGTACCGCACGGCTCGGGATCCCTTCGACGTGAACGAGGTACTCCTTGTCGATACCGAAACTCGGGTGGGTGAGACGGTGGGCCATGCCCCCGTCGTTGGTCAGCAGCAGCAGACCTTCGGTGTCGAGATCGAGGCGCCCGACCGGAAAGACGCGAGGTTCGGCCGGCACGATGTCGACCACCGTCGGGCGGCCGTGCGTGTCGGCGGCCGTGGTGACCACGCCGCGAGGCTTGTTGAGCAGGTAGGTGACCGTGTCGGGCAGGGTCGACAAGACCGCGCCATCGACCGCGATTTCGTCGACGCCGGGGACCACCCTGGCGCCGAGGATGGCGACCTCACCGTTGACCGTGACCCGCCCCTCGGCGATCAGGTCCTCGTTGGTTCGACGACTCCCGACCCCGATCCGGGCGAGCACCTTCTGCAAGCGCTCCCCCTCGTCGTCGCTCATGACCCGTGATCTGCGCTCGGGTCGAGCGGGCTGACGTCTTCCTCGTCGCTCGTCGAGTCGACGGGGACATCAACAGCGACGTCGCCGTCGTCAGAGCCATTCGCGTCAGAGCCATTCGCGTCGGAGCCATTCACGTCACCGGCGTCGTCGGGCTGATCGAGCTGCGCTCGAGCCGCATCCTCGGCCTCTGCCCGCAGGGTGTTCTCGAGGGCCTCGACGACCGACGCAGCCGGAACGAACTCGCCGAGCGGTGGCAGATCGCCGATCTCGGCCAACCCGAGCTTGTCGAGAAAGAGATCGGTCGTGCCGAACAAGATGGCCTGCCCCGGACCGGCGTCGCGCGCGCGTTCTTCGATGTAGCCGCGCTGTTCGAGCGTGCGCAGCACGCCGTCGACGTTGACGCCACGGATGGCCGAGACCTGGCCCCGCGAGATCGGCTGCTTGTAGGCGACGATGGCGAGGGTCTCGAGCGCAGCCGCCGACAGCCGAGCCGATTGGCCTTCGAGAGCGAAGCGCTCGACAT
>CALLIQ010000493.1 GCA_938008925.1 uncultured Acidimicrobiales bacterium | reverse complement strand
CTGCTGAGCCTCGGGTCGATCGTGATCATCGTCGGCGTTGCACTGGCTCTCGCGTTGGCCGTCATGGCATTGCTCACGCTCGTACTCCTCGAGGGTGCGGCCGGCTGACCAATCGGTCGCCTCGCTCCGACCACCATCGTCCACGATCCTGTCGAAAAGCGGGAGAAAAGCAGCGGGAAAAAGCGAACGAGCCCCCACTCCAACGGAGCAGGGACTCGTTTCACGTTCGTATCTCGAGATCAGGCGAGGAACCCCCGCAGATGGACCGGTGGCGCCACAGCGCCTCGGCGGACCTCCTCTTCTGATCCTCTGAGAGGAATCAGCGGCCGAAGAGACCTCGGCGTGCGCCGACTCCATTGTCCGTGCCCGTGCTCGGCGACGTGATCGTCGGAGCGGAGCTGGCGGATTCGGTTGCCGTGGCGGCGACCTCGGTCACCGACGGAACGGTCGTCTCGGCAGCGGCAGGCTTCTCGTCAGCGGCTGGCTTTTCTTCGACCTCGGCGCTCGCCTCTTCGGCGGGTGCCTCTTCGGCAGCCGGGGCTGCGGCGACAGCCGGCGTCGATGTGCCGGACTCGACCGCCGGGGCGCCGCCTGCCAACTCGACCCGGAAGTACGGGCGGTAGTTGAAGTTCAGCTCCTCGAGACGGAAGATCCTGGCGTGCTCGACACCCTGATCGTTGCGAAGCTGCTCCACGAAGCCAACGGCATCGTGGATATCTTCGGTCTGGTGGTAGCCGGGTTTTCCGTCCGGCCCTCGGTAAATCACCATGTGGTTCGACACGTCGGTCCTCCTTCGTTCGCTACCGGGTGCGGGTGTCCGGTTCGCGACCACACGTCGAGTGCGGTCTGATCAGCATTCCAGATCGAGGGACGATCCACCACCCCAACATGTCGAACCACCCAAGCGCCGCAGAAGTCGCCATCGCCGGCCACATTGGCGACGTTTCCCTTGTAGTACGGGGCTTCAGCGACTCCGACGAGCGAGTTCGCGCAACCGCGCTGGGTAGTTTTCACCGGTTGGGAGCGCTGTCGATCGACCGCCTCATCGCCGGATTCGACGACTCGTCACCCCTCGTTCGCCGACGCGCTGCCGAGCTCGCGCACCGTGGCATCGGTCCAGACCAACCCGCCCCGGACGCCGACCGGCTCACCATCCGCGACGGTCTCGTCCGGCTGCTCGACGACGAAGCATCGGTTGCGGAGGTCGCCGCGTTCTCCCTGGGCGAACTCGGCGACCCGACGGTCGAGAGCGAACTCGAGCGTGTCGCGACCGACCACGACGACGCACTCGTTCGAGAATCGGCGATCGCCGCGCTCGGCTCGCTCGGCGTCGGGCTCGAGACGATCCTGGCAGCGATGCACGACAAGGCGACCGTGCGGCGGCGCGCCGTGATCGCTCTCTCGCCCTTCGACGACGTCAGGGTCGACGATGCGCTCACCACAGCGCTCGAGGATCGCGACTGGCAGGTTCGCCAGGCGGCTGAGGACCTCGTCGCCATCGGCGGTGAGCTGACCGACGACGAGCCGACCGACGATGAACCAGCTGACGATGAACCAGCTGACCACGAGCCAGTCGACGACGAGCCAGTTGACGAACGGGACTAGCGCCGGGTCCTGCTGGTCATGAACATCTCTCGCACCTCGTCGAACGACTCGATGCACTGACCGGCTCCGAGCACGACCGACTCGAGCGGCTGTTCGACGAGATGCACGTCGACCTTCGCCTCTTCGCTGATGCGTCGGCCCATGCCGACGAGCAT
Organism: uncultured Acidimicrobiales bacterium; assembly: GCA_938008925.1. GTDB lineage: Bacteria > Actinomycetota > Acidimicrobiia > Acidimicrobiales > SZUA-35 > CALEWY01. The sequence goes on along the minus strand of CALLIQ010000493.1, from coordinate 2,829 downwards.
TCCGCCACCCCCGACGAGGTGAATGCCGTGGATGATGAGGTCTTGGGCGAGCTCGGGGGGCGCAGAGCCGAGGCAGGACACGACCGAATCGACCATTGCGGACACCGGCTCATCGATCGCCTCACGAACCTCGGTGGCGGTGAGCGTGATCGTTCGGGGCAGGCCGCTCATGAGCTCTCGACCACGCACCTCGGCCCCCCACTCTTCGTCGGTGGGCCATGCCGAACCGATGGCGAGCTTGATCTGCTCGGCGGTCTGTTCACCGACGGCGATCCCGTGGTTTCGTCGAACCGCGTTCTGGATGGCGGCGTCGATGTCGAACCCGCCGACGCGAACCGCTTCGAGCGCGACCACGCCGCCGAGCGAGATCAGGGCTGTCTCGGTGGTGCCTCCACCGATGTCGACGACCATGTTGCCCATCGGCTGGTCGATGGGAAGGCCAGCGCCGATCGCGGCGGCCATCGGCTGTTCGAGGAGGTGCGCTTCGGCCGCGCCGGCGCGACGAGCGGCCTCTCGAACGGCCCGCTGCTCGACCGCCGTGATGGCCGACGGGACGCAGATCACGACGCGGGGACGGTTGAATCGGCTCACACCGGCCCGGTGGAGCACGAGGCGGATCATCCGCTCGGTGATCTCGAAGTCGGTGATCGCTCCTTGGCGGAGTGGTCGGACGGCGACGATGTGGCTCGGGGTTCGGCCAATCATCTTCCACGCGTCGCCACCGATGGCGAGCACCTCGCCCGACCGCGTGTTGAGCGCGATCACCGAGGGCTCGTTCAACACGATGCCTTCGCCCCGGGCATAGACGAGCGTGTTCGCCGTCCCGAGGTCGATCGCGAGGTCTCGGCTCATGCCGAGTCCGGCACGTCTTCGATGTGCTGCGCCTCGAGCCCCCAGCTCTCCCCCGCCGACCACTTTTCCTTCTTCCAGATCGGCACGGTCGACTTCAGCGTGTCGATCACGAACCGGGCCGCTTCGAACGCGGCTGGTCGATGCGGCGACGACGCAACGACGACGACTGCAGACTCGGTGATGGGAACCACGCCGATGCGGTGCAGGGCGACGATGCGACCGAGATCCGGCCACCGCACGCGAGCTTCGGCCGCGATGGCATCGAGCCGGGGAACCACCTGCTCGACGTAGGCCTCGTAGGCGAGCGTCGACACGTCTTCGCGGCCCTCGGAATGATCACGGGCCGTGCCGCTGAACGTGACGACGGCGCCGCACGTGGGAAGCACCGCCCACGACGACGCGGCGTCGAGTGGGAGGGGTTCCTCGGACAGGCCGGTCCAGGTGTCGCCCGTTTCGGGTGGTTGCAGCACGGGGCCATCGTACGCACCCCGTGACGCTGCGGCCACGGCGGGCGACAACACCCCACCGAAACGGACATGTACTCTCGGCGCCCGTGGGAACTGACGACGAGAGGCCCTGGGGCGGCCCGCCACCCGACCCCTCGGCGCGTCAATGGCGTCATCCCTCGGAGATGGCCGCCGCAGCGGCCGGCGATCAGAGCTTCGGCCACGGCCAACCGCCCACCCCGGAACGGCCTCGCCGGTTCTCGATGTTGAGCTTCACCGTCGGCGGCGTGACCGGCGTCGCCGCCTGTCTCGCCGCGATCGGCATCGCGTCGATGGCCTTGCGTGACGGAGACTCGCGCGACGGAGACGGCCCCGAGCAGATCGAGACGGCTGCCGACCTCGCCGATGGCGGCGGCGCCGACGGCTTCGACCGATCCGTCTTGAGCGGCGCGGTGGCGGTGGGTTCCGCCGACGGTTCCAGCGATGGAGCGGTCACGACGACGATCGCCAGTGCGCCCACCACGACGATCTCATCCGATCCGAACACACTCGATGCTGACGTCGGCGGTGCTGGCTCGTCTGGCACCGCCCCGCTCGTGCCGGTCGCACCGGCGACGGTCTCAACGACCATCACCGCACCGACCGCCGAGACCAACCCGCCATTCGCATCGATCGTGACGTCGCCCGGCGTCGTGGCCGTGTATCGAGACGACGCCCCCGGCGACGTGCTCGGGACCGGCATCGTCATCGATGGCCTCATCCTCACGAGCGCAGAGGCGTGTGCCGGCCACACGGTCTTCGAGCTCGAGCACGACGGCGAACGATTCGAGGCGGAGCTCGTCGGCGTCGACCGCTACAGCGATCTGGCCGTGTTGGCACCGAGGTCGATCGATCCCACCGACGAGCCAGACGCAGCGAGCACGGCCTTCGACACGATGTCGCCGGTCAACACGTTGCCTCCGGAGATGGCGAGCGAACCGGGCGAACCCGTCACGATCGTCGGGGCGACCAGCACCACGAGACGAAGTGGTGCCGATCTCACCGGTGAAGTCGTGGCGGTCGGCGAACGACTCACGACCCGTGAAGGCCACCACCTGATCGGCGCACTCCTGACCACGGTCCGCCGATCGGAGAACGGCGTCGGTGGCGCACTCGTCGACATCGACGGCAACACGATCGGCATCGTGGTCAACTCCGACAGCTATCACGCAGCCGCCATCCCGCTCCACGACGCGTTGCGCATCGGCCGCTCGTTGTCCGAGCGAGGTCGACCAGCCGACGCGTGGCTCGGTATCGAGGGTGTCGATTCCGCCGACGGCATCGTGATCGACGCGGTCGCCGAATCGAGCCCGGCCGAAACCGCTGGCCTCCTGCCCGGCGACGTCCTCGTGTCGCTCGACGGCGACGATCTGACCGACATGGGTCAGCTGGTCGCGCTGCTTCGAGCCACCGATCAGGCGGAGCGGGTCGAGATCGAAGTGCGACGCAACGGCGCCGACGTGATGGTCACCGTCGCACCCTCTCCCTGAGA
>CALLIQ010000492.1 GCA_938008925.1 uncultured Acidimicrobiales bacterium | reverse complement strand
GGCACTACTCGACAGCGGTCGCGTGCGCCGCCTTCTTCGTTACCGCGTCGGCCCGTCGGTCGCGGCTCACGTCGGGCCGGGGACCGCCGGGGTCTTCAGCTGGCCGGCCGACTGAGATCGAGCCGGGCTGGCCAGTCCGCTGGTTCGCCAGTCCTCGGGTTCGCCAGTCCTCGCGGTGGTCAGTCCTCGGGGTCGGTCGGTTCGGGGAGTGCGTCGGTGAGCCCGTCGACGATCTCGGCCAGGATCATGCCGAGCTCGTGATAGAGGGCGTGGAGACCGAAGTCGGGATCGTCTGGGTCGACCCCGTGGTCGTCCTCGCTGACATCGAGGCGAGTACCGAGGACGAGTCGCACGTCGTTGACCACGTGCATCCACGACGACAGCTCTTCTTCGGTGAGCGACTCGCGTTCGGCGGTCTCGGCGAGCAGCGCGATCGCCTCGCGCCGAGAGTCGATCAGCTCGCCCCGAGCGAACACCTGGTAGCCGGCGTCGCGTTCGGGATCGTCGGCGTAGGCCGTCGGGAACAGCCGATTGAGGTCGGGGTTGGTGTCGTCGTCGAGTGCGGCGTCGAGCTGTTCTGACAGGGCGACGAGCAACTCGCGTACGAACTCGGGGAACCGGATGGTGAAGGTGCCGTCGCGTGAGAGCTCGACGTAGCGCTTGGAAAAGAAACGTGCCATGGGATCGGTTGTCCGGTCAGTCGTCTTGTTCCATCGTGGCCCACAGGCCATGGCTGTGAAGGCGACGGACGTCGCGCTCGGCTTCGGTACGCGTGCCGCTGCTCACGACCGCTCGACCCTTTTCGTGGACGTCGCGCATCAAGCGCTCGGCCTTTGCCTTCGAGAAGCCGAAGAGCTTCTGGAACACGAACGAGACGTAGTTCATCAGGTTGATCGGGTCGTTCCAGACGATCACCTTCCACGGAAGGTCTTCGTCGACCACGACTTGGATGTCGGGTTCGATCAGTTCGACCGGTGCTGCGTCGGTCATCAGACGGTCTCCACCGTGAGCGGTCCCGGCGCCACTTCGTTGATGCGGGCGCCACCGCTGGATTCGAGCGGAGCCAACGCATGGCGAAGGGCGAAGAACCAGACGGCGACCGAGCCGATCACGTGGAGTTCGACGAGCAGGGGAGGCACGCCGGTCGCGTATTGCCAATAGCCGATCGCGCCCTGCACGAGGGTCGCTGCGAGCAGACGTGTGGTCGGGGCGAGATCGGCACCGGCTCGCACCGTGGCCATCGCACTCAGCGCAATGGCGGCGACGAGGGTCCATGCGCTCACGCTGTGGATCCTCGACACCCACTCGAGGTCGAGGGCGAGCCGCTCAGCCTCGATGTCGCCGCTGTTCGGTCCGGTTCCCGTCACGACCGTGCCGAGCACCAGGACGACGGCGGCCACGCCGACCACGCGCCAACGGCCACCGGGAACCGCCGAGCCAGTGGTGGCCGGCCGCTCAGCGGTGGCGGCGAGATGCCAGATCATGACGGCCTGGGTGATCGTGACGATCGACAGGAGGTAGTGGACGCTGACGAACACCGGGTGGAGGTCGACGAGCACCGTGATCCCGCCGAGCACGATCTGCATCACGACGACGGCGATCAGTCCCCACGCCCAGCGAAGGGCGCGGCGTGCGTTCTCACTCGGCTGGTCGGCGACGAGACGTCGAGCCGCCCAGATCAGCGCGATGACGGCGAAGCTCACCGCTCCGGAGAGCAGCCGGTTTCCGAACTCGATCCACTCGTGTAATCCGAACTCCGGCAAGATTCGCTCGTCGTTGCACGTCGGCCAGTCGTCGCAGCCGAGTCCTGAGTCGGTCAGCCGGACGGCGGCGCCGGTGAACATGATCAGGGCCAAGAAGGATCCAGCGAGCACCGCGTAGCGGCGGAAGCGGTCGAGCGTCACGCCCCAAACGGTAGAGGCGGATTTCCTCTGCGCTCCATTCAGGAGAACCGAGTTGCTGTGGCTAGCCTCGGGCGGGTGGTGTTGACCGCTGTTGCCACCCGGTCGCGGGCCCGGGCTTTCGTTGCGCTCACCAAGCCTCGCATCATCGAACTGCTGCTCGTCAGCACCGTGCCCACCAGGGTGTTGGCTCAGCGCGGGCTGCCCTCGCTGTGGTTGATGGTGGCGACCGTCATCGGCGGCACGCTGTCGGCCGGTGGCGCGAACGCCATCAACATGTACGTCGATCGAGACATCGATGCCCTGATGGACCGGACCAAGAACCGGCCGCTCGTCACCGGTGAGGTGCAGCCAACCGAAGCGCTCGTGTTCGCCGTCGGGCTCGAGATCGTGGCGTTCTTCTGGCTCTGGGGCTTCGTGAATCTGCTGTCCGGCGTGCTCGCCGTGGCGGCATGTGCCTTCTATGTCTTCGTCTACACGCTGTGGTTGAAGCGGACGTCGACCCAGAACATCGTCATCGGTGGAGCGGCCGGCGCCGCCCCGGTGCTGATCGGTTGGTCGGCGGTCACCAACACCGTCGAGTGGCCCGCCGTCATCTTGTTCGGCGTCGTCTTCTTCTGGACGCCGCCTCACTATTGGCCGCTCGCGATCCGCTACGAAGCGGAGTACGCAGCGGCGAACGTGCCGATGATGCCGGTCGTCGAGGGTCACCGGAAGACCGCCATTCAGATCTTCGTCTACTCCCTCATCGTGTTCGCATGCACGCTCGCCCTGTGGCCGGTGGCCAACATGGGTTGGATCTACGGCGGCACGGCGATCGCCCTCGGCATCGCCTTCTCATGGGGGGCGTGGCGTCTCGTCGTCGAGTCGGATCAGCAGCGACTCGACACGCTCGCGATTCGCTATTTCGCCTTCTCCATCACCCATCTGACCGTCCTGTTCGCCGCCGTCGCGATCGACCAGCTGGTCGGCTGGGGCACGGCTTGATGACAGCTGGCGAACGGAGTTTCCAAACGGCGCCTCGCACCGGTTACAGTACGGCCCTGCCCGCGCCTGGTCGCGTTCGCAACGCGCTCCGTGGTTTCGACCGCGGACGCCGAGCTGTGTGTGATGGTCGAGGGTCCAACGAATTCGTTCGCGTTCCACCGTTCGCTCGCTGAGGTCCATTCGTCAATGCCACCCACCGATACGGCCGTCACCGATTCGGCATCGCCCGAAACGCTCACCGAAGCTGCTGCGTCAACGGTCGACGCTCCGGCCGATCCCGCCGCAGCGGTCGGCGACCTCATCGCCACCGGCGATCACAAGGCCATCGGCCGCATGTGGATGACGGCCTCGGCCCTCTTCCTGCTCGCCGGCCTCGTCATCGGCGCCATCGCCGGCTTCGAACACGCTGACCTCGGTGGCTTCGCCATCGCCAAAGACGCCGACCAGTTCACCCAGCTCTGGTCACTGGGTCGCGACCTCGTCATGTTCGGTGGGCTCGTCCCGATGTTCGTCGCTCTGGCGATCGCCGTCGTGCCGCTGCAGGTCGGAGCGTCCGCACTGGCCTTCAGCCGTGGCGCAGCCGCAGCCTTCTGGACTTGGCTCGCCGCAACCGGCATCTTGATCCTGTCGTACATCATGAACGGCGGCCCGGCCGGCGGTCAGACCGACTTCGCCGTGCTGTGGGCACTCGCTCTCGCCACCATGCTCGCCGCCATCGTCTGGGCGCTCATCGCGATCGCGACCACCGTGCTCGGCGCTCGCACCACGGGCATGTCGCTCGAACGTGTGCCGGTCAGCGCCTGGGGCTTCCTGCTCTTCGCCATCATCGGCATCCTCGCCCTCCCGGTCGTCATCGGTGAGCTCGGCCTGGCCTACATCGACATCAAGTACGGCTACCTCCCCACCGACGATTCCCGCTTCGGGCTCGTCGGTGTGCTGAACAGTGTCAGCTTCGCCCCCGCCATCTACTGGCTCGGTGTTCCGACGCTCGGTATTGCGGTCGAGGCGATCAGCACGCACACCGGTCGACCCGTTCGCTTCCATCGTTCGGTGTTGGTGGCGCTTGGCATCCTGGCTGCGTACTCCTTCGCCGGTGACTTCTTCAGCTTCAGCTGGCGTGGCCGTCCGGTCGACTTCGACAACGGTGCGTGGGTGCTGCTCGTCGTGGTCTCGATCATCCCGGTGCTGTCCACTCTGGCGCTCGCTGGCGAAAGCCTGAAGAAGGGCACCTTCAAGGTGCGCACCCCGCTCGTCGCCGGCCTCCTCGGCGGTCTCGTTCTCCTGCTCGGCACCGTGGTCGCCGTGCTGCTGGTGGTCGCTCCGGTCATCAACTTCTTCAACACCAACTTCGACACCGGACAGGTCGCCGACGACACTTGGTCGTTCCTGGCACTCAGCTCGATGCACGAAGCCATCCGGGCACTCGTCGCCGGTGCCGGCGTGCTCGGCGCCATCGCCGGCGTGCACCACTGGGGTCACAAGATCTGGGGCCGCACGCTCGACGATCGGGCTGGCCTGCTGTCCGCCCTCGCCGCCGCCGGTGGCGCCGTTGTGTGGGCTGCCGGTTCGGTCGTGAGCGGGTTCGCAGAACAGCCGATGCTCCCCGTTGTCGCCGAGTCCGCCACGTCGTCGATGGAGACCGGCAACCTCATCGCCGCCATCGGCATCGCGCTCCTGGCCGCCGGCGCAGCGCTGACCTTGCTCCAGGTGCTAGGCGCCTCCGCCGGCGCTGGCTCGGCCGTCGAGCCGTGGCGAGGAGCCACCCTCGAGTGGGCGACGTCCAGTCCACCTCCGATCGGGAACTTCCCGGTCGCCCCGGTGGTGAGCTCGGCCACCCCGCTGCTCGACGAGGACTTCAACCTCACCCCGGTGTCTGACGACACCGCTGACGATTCCGGCGACAACACCGACCAAGCGGTCGAGGAGGCTTCGGCCTGATGACCGACATCACCGTCTACGACGCCATCCCCGAGTCGGTCGCTGCACCGACGCCGGCCCGACCACGTCTGCTCGTCATCGGCACGATGCTGACGTCGGCCGCGGTCACGATGGGCCTGATGGGCCTGCTCGGCATCTATCTCGAAACCCGAGCCGACGTGATCGCCTCGGGCGAGCGCTGGTTGCCCCAGGGCGTCAACATCCCGCTGACCCAGCCGAACATGATCGCCGTGACGTTGTTGCTGTCGGTCTTCGCCATGATCTGGGCCGTCGCATCGATCAAGGCCGACGATCGTCCGAACACCTACATCGCCCTCGGGCTGACGATCGTGTTCGGTTTCGCCTACATCGCACAGACCGCGTATCTGATGACCATCCTCGAGATGCCCATCCGGGGTGACGTTCTCGAGCGCCCGCCGCTGCTCTACGCAGTCGTCGGTGCTCACATGCTGATCATGATCGCCGCGATGCTCTACATCGTTGCGATGGGAGTTCGAGCGCTGGGTGGTCAATACAGCGCCAAGGACGTCGAGGGCCTCTACGGCGCCACCACGTTCTGGACCGTTGCCGTCGTGCTGTACCTCGTTGTTTGGTACGCCATCTACATCACGAAGTAGGGCTCGATGCTCACCTGGGGTTCCAAGTATCTATTCGGCCTGTCGGGGTTCGCGCTCGTCGGCGCGATCATCTACGGCCTCGTCACCGGTGGTGACCCGGTCGGCGTGATCTCGGCCGGCTACAAGGGCGGTGTCGGCGACCATCTCGGTTACGCCATCCTGCTCGCCGCATCGATGTCGGCGCTCTCGCTTGCGGTCACGACGATCATCACCCGTGATGGCGATGCCGAAGAGATGGCGGCTCGAGCTGGCGTCGCCGGTGTTCCCGCCGTGTCGCCGCCCGCCACCGGCAGCGTCTGGGGCATCGTCACCGCCTTCGGCGTGTCGGCTCTGATCATCGGCGTCGCCGTCAACCAGGTCTTCCTCTACCTCGGTATCGCCGTGTTGTTCGTCACCGGCCTCAACTGGGTCGTGCTGGCCTGGAGTGATCGGGCCACCGGCGATCCTGCGGTCAACGAGGTCATTCGCCGCCGCGTGCTCGGTCCGGTCGAGATCCCGATGATCGGCATGTTGATCATCGCCATCATCGCCATCGCGATGGCCCAGATCTTCCTCACCGTCTCCAAGGAAGGAGCGGTGGTCGCCGGTGCAATCGCGACGATCTTCGTCTTCGGCGGGGCCGTGATCCTCTCCAAGGTCGACGTCAAGCGCAATGTGATGTCCGGTCTCGTCGTGTTCGGCGCCGTCGCTGTGCTCGTCGGAGGCATCGTCGGTGCCGCTCGCGGTCCTCGCGACTTCGAGCACCACGAGGAAGACCACAGCGAAGAGGGCATCGGCGCCGTCGAGGTCGGCGAGTGAGCCTCCATCGCAGCACCAGTGCCTCTGATGGTGCTGTCGAAAACGTCACCAGACTGTCCCCCGGTTCGAGTTGGCAGACCCGCACTCGCGCGGCAACCCTTGAGAAGGTCATGCGATCCCCCCACGCACCCTCCCGCTTCTCCTCCGCATCAAAGCGTGTCGGCTTGCTCGCCGGTGTGGCGTTGTTCGCCGCCGCATGCGCCGAGGACAAGCCCCTGAACACCTTCGAGCCGCGCGGCCCGCGAGCCGAGTCGATCGACACCCTGATGCAGCCGATCTGGATCATCATGGCTGTGATCTTCGTGCTCGTCGTGTTCGGCACCATCGCCTTGGCCTGGAAGAACCGGGTCGCGCCGGAAGACTTCGACGAGAACGATCTGCCCGAGCAGGTGCACGGCAACTTCAAGCTCGAGATCGGTTGGACCATCGCTCCGGCCGTGCTCCTCGCCGTGATCGCCATCCCAACGGTCGACAAGATCTGGGAGCTCGAAGAGACCAACAGCGACCCCGCCGCAGGCGAGTGCCGCTCCCACACCGACGGCGACAGCCGATCGGGTGAGCTCGACATGATGGTGATCGGCCAGCAGTGGTGGTGGGAGTACCGTTACGACATCGACTGCGACGGCTTCTTCGAAGACGTCGACGGCGATGGCGACATCGACGACGCCGACCGTGAGTGGCCGCTCAACATCGCACTCGACGACGACGACCTCGTCATCGCCAACCAGGCCGTCATCCCGACCGGCGAGCAGATCGATCTCGTCGTCACCTCACGTGACGTCATCCACTCCTATTGGATCCCTCGCCTCAACGGCAAGCGAGACACCGTCCCCGGTCGTCTCCACACCTGGTCGATCGAAGCGAGCGAAGCCGGCGAGTACAACGGCTGGTGCACCGAATACTGCGGCCTGTCGCACGCTCGGATGCGCATGAGCGTCGTGGCCCTCGACGGCCCCGAGTTCGATGCCTGGCTCGACAACCAGATCCAGCCCGCCGAGGTTCCGTCCGAGAGCGATGAGGCTGAGTGGGCCGGCTACCAGCTGTTCCAGCAGCTGTGCATGTCGTGCCACGTCGTCGACGACGACAACCTCGACTACGCCCAGAACTTCGAGGCAGAGCTCACCGCCGGTGCAGCCCCGAACCTCACCCATCTGGCCACCCGCACCGTCTTTGCCGGTGCGATCTACAGCCAGTACGCCGGCGTCGACGCCGACGACGATGATCTCGACATCGGCGAGTACTTCGAACTCTCCGTCGATGACGGCAATCCCGACGGCGACTTGCGTCTCAACGAAGCGATCCTGAAGCGTTGGATCCTCAACGCTCCCGATCAAAAGGCGATGGCCCCCGACGATGCTCGGGGCATGCCCGCCTTCCCGCAGTTGACCGAAGAAGATCTCGACCATCTCGTCGCCTATCTGGCGACGCTCGATTAAGCGCAGGAGCTGACGATCCATGGCGATCATCGAGGAGCCACTCGCCCTTCCATCGGGCGATGACGGCGAACTCCAAGCGAACCCGTTGGGTGTGTTCGCTCGACCTCGCAACCAGAGCGGTCTCAAAGACTGGTTGACGACGGTTGACCACAAGAAGATCGGGATCATGTACGGCATGGCCGCGATGTTCTTCTTGCTGATCGGCGGCGCTGCGGCGTTGGCGATCCGTGTGCAGCTGGCCACGCCGAACTCGAACTTCTTGTCGGCCGACCAGTACAACCGCATCTTCACGATGCACGGCACGGTCATGGTCTTCCTGGTCGTCATGCCGATCGGTGCGGCGTTCGCCAACTTCTTGATGCCGCTGCAGGTCGGCGCCCGAGACGTGGCGTTCCCCCGCATCAACGCCTTCAGCTTCTGGGTCTTCCTCTTCGGTGGCCTGATGCTCAACACCAGCTGGTTCCTCGGCGGTGGCGCCAACGGCGGCTGGTTCAACTACGCCCCGAACAACGGCATCATCTACTCGCCATCGACCGGCATCGACTTCTGGAACGTCGGTCTGCTCATCGCCGGTATCGGCTCGCTGACCGGTGCGGTCAACCTGATCACGACGGTGCTCAACATGCGGGCGCCTGGCATGTCGCTCATGAAGATGCCGGTGTTCGTCTGGATGACGCTCGTCACCCAGTTCCTCCTGCTCTTCGCCATCCCGGTGCTCACCGTCGCCCAGATCCTGCTCCTCATGGATCGGGTCTTCGAGGGCAACTTCTTCAACGTCCAGCAGGGCTCCGACCCGCTCCTGTGGCAGCACCTGTTCTGGATCTTCGGTCACCCCGAGGTGTACCTGATGATCCTCCCCGCCTTCGGCATCATCTCCGAGGTCATCCCGACCTTCGCTCGCAAGCCGATCTTCGGCTACCCGTTCATGGTCTTCTCCGGCATCGCCATCGGCTTCATGGGCTGGGGCGTGTGGGCCCACCACATGTTCGTGTCCGGCCTCGGCCCGCTGTCGGTCACCGCCTTCTCCGTTGCGACGATGTTCATCGCCGTGCCGACCGGCGTGAAGATCCTCAACTGGATGGCGACACTGTGGGGAGGCAAGCTCACGCTCAACACGGCGATGCTGTTCTCCATCGGCCTCGTCACGCAGTTCACCATCGGTGGTCTGTCCGGCGTCTCGCACGCCATCGCCCCCTCCGACACGCAGCAGACCGACACCTACTACATCGTCGCTCACTTCCACTACGTGCTCTTCGGTGGTGCCCTGTTCGGCTTCATGGCCGGCTTCTACTTCTGGTGGCCGAAGGCGTTCGGCTACAAGATGAGCGAGAAGATGGGCCTCTGGAACTTCTGGCTCATGGTGATCGGCTTCAACCTCACCTTCGGCCCGATGCACATCCTCGGCCTGCAGGGCATGCCCCGCCGCATGCAGACCTACGACGAAGCGATGGGCTTCGCGTTCTGGAACTTCATCGCCAGCATCGGCTCGTTCATCCTCGCCATCGGCACGTTGCTGGTGTTGGTCAACGCCTATGTCTCCTGGCGAGCGTGGAAGGCGATGGACAAGCCCGACGTCGGCCCCGATCCGTGGGATGGCCGGACCATCGAGTGGTCGATCCAGTCGCCCGCTCCTGGCCACAACTTCGATGTCGACCCCGAGGTCACCTCGCTCGACGACTTCTGGCACCGCAAATACGCCGAAGACGAGAACGGCAAGCTCACCCGCATCGCAACCGGCGACGAGCTCGCTCAGCCCGGCAATGGCGAGGGCGTGCACCTGCCCGCCCCGTCCTACTGGCCGATCCTGCTCGCCTTCAGCCTGCCGATCATCGGGTACGGCCTCATCTACTCGCTGTGGATCTCGATCCCCGGTGCCTTCTTGCTGGTGGCGTCGATGTACGGCTGGGCACTCGAGCCCGCCGACGACCTCGACATCCCGCACGGTCACGATGACCACGACGACCACGAGTTGAGCGGAGCGTCAGCATGACCGACGTGCAAGATCCAGAGTTCCCCAACCTCGAAGAGGCAGCAGCGGGCGAGCTCGTGATCGAGGCGTCTGGCGGTGACCACGACGCCCACGGCGATCACGGTGGCCACCACTCGAGCCTCGGCCTCTCCAACATGAAGTTGGCGATGTGGTTGTTCCTCGGCTCGGAGTGCTTGCTCTTCGGTGCCTTGATCTCGACCTATCTGTTGCTCAAGGCTCGGTTCATCGCCGAGCTCGTCGCCGGGAACCCGTTCGTCGTCAACTCGATCGACAACGAGGTGCTCGTCGAGGAGATGATCGCCGAAGCATCGGTCGAGCCGCTCTTCGACATTCCCTTCACCTCGTTCAGCTCCTTCGTACTGCTGATGAGCTCGCTCTCGATGGTGTTGGCCCACAAGGCCGTCAGCGAGGCGGACTACAAGAACACCCGCATCTGGCTCGCAACCACCGCCATCCTCGGCTCGATCTTCATCGGTGGCCAGGTCTATGAGTTCACCGCCTTCTTCGAAGAGGGTGTCTCGTTCAACGGAAGCCTCTTCGGTTCGGCGTTCTACACGCTCACCGGCTTCCACGGCGTCCACGTCACCGGCGGCATCATCATGTTGATGTCCCTGTTGTTCTTGTCGATTCGCGGCAAGCTCAACCAAGACCGAGCGGAGACCGTCGAACTCGTCGGTCTGTACTGGCACTTCGTCGACATCGTGTGGGTGCTCATCTTCACGATCGTCTACCTGATTCCCTGAGGCTGATCGCAATGGCTCAAACAACAGCTGACACGACGGTCGACCACGCTCACGGTCACGACGACCACGCCCACCCGACCGAGAAGCAGTACTGGATCGTCTTCGCGGTCCTGGCTGTGCTGACGGCCGTCGAGGTCGCCTGGTCCTACCTCGGTCTGTCGGGCGCGGCGCTCGTCGTCCCGCTGATCGTCATGATGGTGGCGAAGTTCCTCCTCGTCGGCGGCATCTTCATGCATCTGTACTTCGACACGAAGATCCTGCACGGCCGCCTCTTCTGGTGGACGTTCGCATCGGCGATCATCTTGGCGCTCGCGGTCTACTTCATCGTCTTCGCCAGCTTCGACACGGTCTTTTGACCCCGGCGGCCCGTCGCACGTGATCGCACAGGCCACCGTCCCCTGGACCGCACACCCCGAGGTCTGGCTCCTCGTCGCCGGCGCACTGTCGCTCGGCTGGTTCGCTTCGCGCGTCGTGCAGCCGAAGGCCGTCGAGGCCGGGTTCGACCCCATTACGCGCAACCAGAAGATCTGGTTCGGCCTCGGCATCGTGCTCATCTGGGGTGCGTCCGACTGGCCCGTCCACGACGTGGCCGAGAACCACCTCTACTCGGTCCACATGGCGCAGCATCTGCTGCTGTCGATGATGATCCCGGCCTGTTTCGTGCTGGCGACGCCGCGTTGGCTCTTCGACATCCTGATTCCGGACGGCTCGGTGCTGCGCCGCAACGTGCAGCGCCTGTCCAAGCCCATCGTCGCTGGCATCATCTTCAACGCCCTGACCATGTGGCTGCACTGGTCCCGCGTCGTGCAGTGGTCCGCCGACTCGGGCGCCGTTCACTTCGCCTTCCACCTGATGGTCTTCTCGTCCGGGCTGCTCATGTGGATGCCGGTCATCGGCCCGGTCAGCGAATGGCGCCTCGCACCCCTTGGCCAGTGCATCTACCTGTTCATGATGTCGATCGTGCCGACCGTGCCGGGCGGCTGGCTCGTGTTCGCCCAGGGTGTCGTCTACCGCCACTACGACACACCCGAGCGGCTGTGGAACATCGACGTGCTGACCGATCAGCAGGCCGCCGGCCTCATCATGAAGCTCGCCGGCGGGTTCTTCCTGTGGGCGGTCATCGTCACGATCTTCTCGAAGTGGGCCCGCCAGGAAGGTGAGGCCGATCGGATCGCCCGTGTCGCTCGCCACGCTGAAGCTCGGCGTGTCGCCGCAGCGGTCGCCGCCGACTCCGACGTCGACCTCACCTACGAAGAGGTCTCCGACGTCTTCGCGTCGTCGCCGGCGCCCGTCGAGAAGATCTAGCCGACCTCGCTCGTGGAGCTCGTCCGCCGATCCTGGATCGACGACGTCTACGAGCGGCGCCTGCTCCCGGCGGGGCGGGCGGCGCAACGTGCCGACGGGGATGATGTAGAAGCGAGTGCCGTGGTCGCGGCGTGCGAGTCGATCGGCGACGCCGTCCGAACCGAGATCGCTCGGCTCGAACCAGCGATCGATCGGGCCGGCTTGTCGGCGAGCCTCTCGCCCGCCGGCGACGGCGGAGACCAGATCCACGCGATGGTGGCCGAGGTGGCCGACTTCGACGAGGCGTCCCGGCTGGCCTCCATGCTGGGCGCCGAGTCATACCGGCCGTGGCAACGCTGGTCAGGTGGGGCGCTCGAGTCCTTCCGTCGAAGCACCGACACCATCACGGTCGCCCGGACCGACCAGCGAACCGACGTCCTCAACATCACGTGGCCATCCGCATCGAAGCTCGACCGCATCCCGTCGGTCGTGCGGCCGAACGAGGCCGACTGGTCCTTCGTGTCACTCCCGCGACCGCTCTGGTGGCTGTACTTCCTGATCCGCCCGCTTCGTCTGATCGGCGAACGCACCGGGTTGGTGCAGCCGGCGCCCGGGCACCTCGGACCCTTTCTCGCAACGCCGTCGTCGCTGATCGATCCGCTGCTCGACTTCGCAGCTGTCACCGCCGACGATGTCGTGGTCGATCTGGGATGTGGCGATGGGCGGCTCGTCGTCGAAGCCGCTCGACGTCGCGGCTGCCGAGCGCGAGGTGTCGAGACCGACGCCGAGCTCGTCGAATCGGCCCGTGCCGCAGCATCGACGGCAGGGCTCGCAGGTCTCGTCGCGATCGAACACGGTGACGCGGCCGGGGTCTCGCTCGACGACGTCACCGTCGTGTTCGTGTTCCTGCCCGCCGACGTCGCCGCCGAGCTTCTGCCGACCATCGTCGGCCGGCTGTCACCCGGTGCACGCGTGATCGCCCACGAGCAGCATCGGTTGCCCGTGTCGATCGACCCGGAGCACTCAGCGGTGTTGGTGAGCGATGATGCCGTGACGGTCGCCCATCGCTGGATCGCCTGACGATCGCCCTGCGAGCGCTGTCAGGCGGGAGTGCTCCACCGGAACAGACGAGCGCCGACGAGGGGAGCGGCGATCGCCCACGCGGTCAAACAGATCCACGCCCAACCCGGGCCCGTCTGGCCGTCGAGTGTGGTTCGGCTCAGCTCTGCCAGCGCGGTCGATGGGAGGAGCTTGACGACCGCCAACAGCCATCCAGGGAACGCGTCGAGCTCGAAGACGATCCCGCTCAGTAGGAGCAGGACGACGTAGAGGGCATTCGCCGCGGCGAGTGCTGCGAGCCCGTCGACGACGCCGGTGATGGCGAACGCGAGGCCGACGAACGCGGCCATGCCCAGCACCACGACAGCGACGAACGCAATCGATGGACTGGGGCCCCAACCGAGCAGGACGGCGACGACGCCGAGAATCGCA
>CALLIQ010000491.1 GCA_938008925.1 uncultured Acidimicrobiales bacterium | reverse complement strand
GGACGGGTCGCTCAGCGCTCAACGAACCTGCTCCAGCGCTCATGCCGGATCCGCCCCAGCTCCCGCAGCCAACGCCGAGATCTCGATTGCGAGGGCCACGTCGGCGTCGGTCAACCCGTTCGTGTCGTGGGTGCTGAGCGTGACGGTGACACGACCCGGATAATGCAGCTCGAGGTCGGGGTGATGGTCGGCGGCATCGGCCGCGGCGGCGATCGCTGCGGTGAGCGCTCCCCCGCCGGCGAAGCTCGGTGCGACGAATCGGCCGACCAGCGCTCCGTCGACCACGGCCCAGTCGGACAGCGCTGGATTGGATTCGATCTCGGTGACGGACACCGGTGTGTAGCGGCTCATCTTCTCCAGGTCTTCCTCGAGGCGGGTCTCGGCTCGACGGTCAGAGTCCGAGGGCGGCGAGGGCGCCCCGCATCGTGTCGGTCATGTGGTCGAGGTAGTTGGGCTTGAGCGCCTCGATGATCTGAATCAGGTGGGCCTGGTCGTGATACGGCCACTCGTGGGCGAAGTCGCCGGCGGCGAAGCCGTTCTCGCGCCCAACGCTCCCCGTCCGCGCGAGTTGGCCGGGCTCGAGTGCTCGGAGGGCTGCAGCCGACTCGGCCCGCAGACCCTCGAGCTCGCCGAGAAGAGCATCGAGCGACTCCGACGCGAAGTCTCGTGCCTCCATGCCAGGCCGTGGGTCGAAGCCGTCGACCGACTCCGCACCGTCGGCCAAGCCCTGCACTCGGTCGAGGAAGGCTCGATGCTCACAGTCGATGAGGTGGCCGATCACCTCGAGCACACACCACTCGCCCGGTGCCGGCCGTGCCGTCAGCGCGTCGGGCTCGACCGGCGACAGCAGGCCTCGAAGCACGGCGGGGAACGTCTCGATCGAGGTCGCGAGTTCATCGATGGTGAGCATGTCGAGACCCTACGCGAGGCCGATCAGGCGGACCGCTCCGACGCTCGACGCGCCCGGTGGTCGGCCGTGTGCGTGCGACTCGCGCACCGAGCGTCGTCGCAGAACCGGCGCGACCGATTGCGGGTGCCGTCGTAGAAGAGCCGTTCGCAACCATCGGCTGCGCATCGACCGAACCGGATCGTGCCGTTCTCGACGAGCTCGAGGGCGAGGGCCATCAGGATGTCGGAGACGACCTGGTCGTCGAACGTTGCCGTGCTCGGGGTCCAATGCAGATGGGGCCCGACCGCATCGTGGTCGACGATCGAGGGTGAGATCGGCAACTCCGTGAGCTCCTCGTTGACCCGACGCATCGCCGTTGGGTCATCGAGATCGGGCAGTGACGACACGAGCGGGCTGAGCGCCACCAGCCGCTGACCCAGGCGCTGCACCGACGCGTTCGACGCGTTCGACGCCCGCGGAAAGCCATTGGCATCGAGGGTGGTTCGGGCGTCGAGTTCATCGCTGGCGATGTCGTTGACGAGCGCCACGGTGACCTCGAGCGTGATCCGGATCTCCGATTGGGCGGCGGATGCGACGTGCACGTGACCAACGGTACAGCAAAAGGGGGTTGCGTACCGAGCTAAAAGCATTTAGAACCTTACTTCGCGGAGCTATCGGCTGTTAGCTCCTTACGCACTGGCTACCGAAGAGGTTCCGCCATGACCTTGCTGCTCATCATCGCCAACATCACCGGGGCCGGGATGATCGTCCCCCAAGTGGCCCGCCTCCACCGGACCCGATCGCTCGCCGGCGTCTCGTCTCAATGGATCGGCGTCGGCATCGCCATGAACGCCTGGTGGGTGGCGTACGGCCTCGCCCAGTCACTCTGGGGCATCCTCCCAGTCTCGGGCGTCGGGTTCGCCCTCTATCTGACCATGGCCATCCAGGTCATTCGGCTCGACCGAGCAACGATCTCTCGAGTCGGCGCCGGCGCAGCCGCCGTTGCGTTCATCCCACTCGCGGCGCTGTTCGTCGGGGGCTGGCCAGGCGCCGGACTCGCCATCGGCCTCTGCTACGGCGTGCAGTTCGCACCCGCCATGATCGAGGCGCTCACGGCGACCGATCTCGGCGGCATCTCGGCTCCGACGTGGTGGATGGCCTGGGTCGAGGCGGCGATCTGGCTCGTCTACGGCCTGTCGATCGGCGACGTGGCTCTCATCGTCGGGGGTGGAGGCGGGGCGGCGATGTCGACTGCGATCCTCTTCCGCTTGACGACGACGCGACCACCTCGCCGTCTCGCCCTCTAGAAACCCGATTCTTTAGGCGTGGTACGTGCCCTGCACGCTGCGGTGCTCGTAGAAGGCGACGACGAGCGCGCAGCACGGTTTGTCGCTCTCGATGCTCACGATTTCGAAGGCCGGGCCGTCACCGAAATCGAACGTCGGCCGACGATCGATCATCTCGGCGATGCCCGCTTCGAGATCGGCGCGGACCACCTCGACGTCGGGATCGTGGGCCTCGAGGAAGATCCCGCCGCGACCCTCCACGTCGAGCGCCCACGCGAGCCCCGACGCGGCAGATCCAGACGCCACGCGCTCCTCCGCCATCACGCAGTGAACGATGTCGCCGATCCCGAGACCGGTCATCAGCGGTGGATTCACCAGCACCGACGCATCAGCCGGGATGACCGACGACAACGACAAGAGATTGACGTCGCCGAGGCCGATATCGGCGAGGGCTGCGTCGAAGGCCGAGATCGGCGTCACGCCTTCTGCGGTTGCGGACCAGATCGGGAGCTGCATCACCGGAGTGTGGCCCGCTCGACGAGGGGGATCTGTAGGCCAAACCAGCCCATCTCCATGGGCGAGATATACGAACTGTCGGTGCGTCCGGAATCCTGCTGCTGACACGACAAGCATCGAGCTGGGCTCGGCGGCAAGGGGGTGATCACGTCAGATCATCACTTCAACAGCGAGTTCAGCACCAAGTTCGACTGCGAGTTCAACAGCGAGTTCAAACGACAAGGTGGCGACCGATCTCGGCCGCTGCCGCAGCGACACCCGAACCGCCCATGGGCGCATCGAGTGCCAGTAGCGCCGCCTCGATCGTGCCGAGCGCGCCGAGCAACATGGGCGGATTGAGGTGGCCCATGTGGCAGATCCGGAACGCTCGCCCATCGAACGCCCCGATGCCCAGGCCCAGGGTGAGACCCGCCTCGTCTTCGCAGATGTCGCGCAGTCGGTCCGGATCGATGGACCCCGTGAGCACCGTCGTGACCGCGTCGGATCGTGAGCTCGGGTCGACGATGTTGCACTCGATGCCGCCCGGCGTCGACCACGCATCGACGGCCGCCCGCACCGCGCCGGCCAAGATCGCGTGCCGTTCCCAGACCGCGTCGAGCCCGCCCTCTTCGTCGATGATGTCGAGCGCCTCGCGCATCGCATACAGGTGCGAGATCGGCGGCGTACCGGAATACAGCTCATAGTGCGCGCTGACGTTCGTGCGTTGGTCCCAATCGAGATAGGAGAGGTGGAGGTCGCTGTGCTCGTAGGCAGCCATGGCCTTCGGACTCGCCCACAAGAACCCCAGCCCGGGCGGAACCATCAGGCCCTTTTGCGACGCGGTCACGGCGATGTCGACACCCCACTCGTCCATCTCGAAGGGTTCGCACCCGAGTGAGGCGATGCAGTCGACCATGAACATCGCCGGGTGCTCGGCCGCGTCGATCGCGGCGCGCAGAGCGGGCACGTCGTTGCGCACCGACGTGCCGGTGTCGGTCTGGACGCACAGCACGGCCTTGATCTGCTGATCGGTGTCGGCCCGGAGGCGCTCGGTCAGGGCCGCAGGGTCGACGGCCGCTCGGAGCGAGCCGGGCAGGATCTCGACCTCGACGCCGGCCATCTCCGCCATCTCGCCCCAGGCCACGGCGAAGTGGCCCGACTCACACACGAGCACCCGATCGCCGCGCGACATTGTGTTGCAGATCGCCATCTGCCACGGCCCGTGCCCGTTTGACATCACGACGAAGCTCTCGGCGCTGGTCGTCCGAGCCAGCGGCGGCAAGCGTTCGAACACCTCGTCGGAGATGTCGACGAGCTCACCGGCGTAGATGTTCGGCATCGGCGTCGCCATGGCGGCGAGCACGCGATCGGGCATCACCGACGGGCCGGGGATGGCAAGCGTCTGGCGGCCGTGCCGGAGGCGTCCGGTGCGGCGGGCCTGTTGAGGTGTGGCCTGCTGGAGTGTGGCCTGCTGGGGGGTGGCCTGTTGCGGCATGGCCCGACGATAGGGCCCAAGCGTCGCGCGAGGACGACCAGAATCGCTGTGCAGGCCAACCCGAGCGCGGTGGCCCTGAGCGCGATGGCGATGAGACCAGAGCCCACGGTCCATAGAGTGAGCGGCGATGTCCGCCATGCCTGAAACACCAGACGCCCGCCGATCCGCCCTCCTCGAGATTCTCCTCACCAAGGGTCTCCTCGAACTGCCCGAACCCGTCACCCTCTCGTCCGGGGCCAAGAGCCGCTTCTTCCTCGACGGGAAGGCGAGTCTCGCCCAAGGCGCCGACCTCGCACTCGCTTGCCAGTGCATGGTCGACCTCGCCGACGAGCGAGGCATCGAATTCGACGCCGTCGGCGGATTGACCCTCGGCGCCGATCAGTTCGCACACGGCGTCGCCGTCGTGGCCAACAAGGAGTGGTTCGTCGTCCGCAAGCAACCGAAGGGTCGCGGCACCGACCGTTACGTCGAGGGTGCGTCGCTCGACGGCAAGCGCATCCTCCTCGTCGACGACGTGATCACGACGGGCGGATCGAGCCTGACCGCGAAGGAACGCATCGACGCCGAGGGTGGCAACGTCGTGCTCGCCTCGACCCTCGCGGCCCGCAGCGACGAACCGGCCGCCAACTTCGACGAGGCGGGCGTTCCGTTCGCTCCGGTCTTCACCTACGCCGATCTCGGCATCCCGGCCGTCGGTACCGAGTAGGCCGCCGATGTCGGAGGTTCACCCCCAAGCGGCGAAGGTCACCGCTGCGGCGGCCGCGGCCGACGTGACGATCACCCCCGTCGAGTTTCCCGAGTCGACCAGAACGGCGCAGCAAGCCGCCGACGCCCTCGAGTGCGACGTCGAGCAGATCGTGAAGTCGTTGATCTTCCAGATCGACCACGCGGAGTCGGGCGACGAAGCGGGCGCCGACGAGGCCGGGACCAGCGAGGCCGACTCAAGCAAGGCCGACTCAAGCAAGGCCCCGACGAGTGAGATCGTGCTCGCGCTCACCAGCGGTAAGAACACCGTCGACACCGACCGTCTCGCGCAAGCGGCCGGCGGCCAACGGTGCGGTCGGGCCAATCCCGACCAGGTCCGAGCCACCACCGGCTACGCGATCGGCGGGGTACCTCCCATCGGCCACGACCATGCCGTGCGCACCTGGATCGACCCGCATCTGTTGACGCTGCCGACCGTGTGGGCTGCGGCGGGCACACCTCGCCACGTCTTCGAGATCGAACCGGACGTGCTCGTGGCGATCTCGGGTGCCGTCGTGTTCGACTTCACGTGACCGACCCTGCGAGTGCCGACGGGACCGACCCTGCGACCGACGGCGGGACCGCCGATGAAGCGGTCGGTGTCGGACCACACCCCGAACCCTGGCCTGATGATCCTCGGTTCGATCGCCAGCTCCTGGCCGAGGGCGACCGACGCAACGTCGTCGATCACTACCGGTACTGGACGATGGAGGCGATCGTCGCCGACCTCGACACGAAGCGACATCCGTTCCACGTCGCGATCGAGAACTGGCAGCACGACTTCAACATCGGAAC
>CALLIQ010000490.1 GCA_938008925.1 uncultured Acidimicrobiales bacterium | reverse complement strand
CTCTTCACGAAGTCTTCGGCGTTGGTCTCGAGGACGTCGTCGATCTCGTCGAGGAGATCGTCGAGCTCGGCCTTCAGCTTCTCGCCTGATTCGCTGTTGGCAGGCGTCTGTTCAGCCTCGGCCGAGTCTCGGCGAGGAGTGGTCTTCTTGATTTGCTCACGTTCGGCCATGTTCCGCTGTCTCCCTAGGCCCCGAGCTTGTCGAGGAGTTCGCTGACGGTGCTGGACTCTTCGAGAATCGCACCAACGTGGTCAACGGTACCCCGCGCAGGCTCCAGCATGGGAACGCGGCGGAGTGGGTCATCTCCCGCATCGAACACGATGGAGTCCCAGTTCGCCGCCACGACGCTGTCGGCGAACTTCTGCAGACACTTGCCTCGGAAGTAGGCGCGGGTGTTCGTCGGCGGTTCGTGGCGGGCCTCTTTGGCATCGACGTCGTCGACGATGGTCTCGAGCCCGGCCCGCGCCGCGAGCGACTTCGTCGGACGAAGGTCGTGGTACTGCAGGTCGAGGGCTCGGAGGCGGGGATCATCCCAGTCGCAGTCGTGACGCTCCCGGAAGCCGTCGAGAATGCGCTTCTTCGCGACCCAGTCGACCTGGCCGGCCACCGAATCGGGGTCGGATTCGAGCCCGGTGAGCACCTGCTCCCAGCGATCGAGAATCATCGAACCGACCTCGTCACCACCGACGGACTCGAGCCCACGACTGGCGGCCCACTCTTTGGCCTGGGCAAGGAGATCGAACTGGATCTCGAGGGCGGTCATCGTCGAGCCGTCCTCCTTCGCCAGCGGCTGACGCAAGCTGAGATCGTGGCTGACCTGGTGCATGGTCGGGACCGGATCGTCGAGCGCGTGCATTCGCTCGAGCGCTTGATCTTCGAGCATCGCGAACAGGATCGACGAGGTGCCGACCTTCAAGAACGTCGCCACCTGCGACATGTTGGCGTCGCCGACGATGACGTGGAGCCTGCGATAGCGCTGGCTGTCGGCGTGGGGCTCGTCGCGGGTGTTGATGATCGGGCGCTTGAGAGTGGTCTCGAGTCCGACCTCTTCCTCGAAGTGCTCCGCTCGCTGCGTGAGCTGATACGGAATCGACGACTGGCTGAGGCCGGGCAGCTCGGTCCCGACCTTGCCGGAACCGGTGAAGATCTGACGGGTCACGAAATGTGTGGTCGCACCGGTGATGATCTGTCCGAACGGCAAGAGGCGGTCGAGCAGGTAGTTCTCGTGGGTGCCGTAGGCGTTGCCCTTCCGATCGGTGTTGTCCTTGTAGAGGATCAGCTCCTGGCCGGGCGGAAGCGCTGCATCGGCCTGGATCATCGAGTCGATCGCGATCAGCTCGGCGGCTCGGTCGTAGAGCGTCACCGAGAGGGCATCGCGACACTCGGGCGTCGAGATCTCGGGGTGGGCGTGATCGACGTAGTAGCGCGCACCGTTGGTGAGCACCGCGTTGACCAGATGAGTTTCGATCTCCGGCGGCAGCGCGAACTCGGGCGGCAGGAAGTCTCGCGCGTCGGCGCCGGGCATCTCGTCGATGAAGTCCCAGGCGACCGGTGTCGAGCGGTCGTCGAGCCCGCCGGGTTGGTTGCCGACATAGGCGTTGATCAGCAGCGACGATGCCGAAACCGGATTCCACTCGCTGGTGCCGCGCACCATGATTCCCAGCTCGGTTTCGATCCCGACGATCTTTGGGAGGGCCATCTCCCGAGCCTAGGTCGTTGCTCTCGCGATCAACTGGTCGACTCGCCACCAACAGCGCTGCGTCGAGGTCGAGCACACCGACTTCGAATGCCCCGATCAGGCGCGGGGATTGCCCCGATGCCACCGAGCGCACGAGCCGCGAGAATCACCACACCGACGGCGAGAGGCGCCGCTCGTCATCGGGAGGGAACCCCAACATGCTCACCGCCAAGGTCAAGGACCTACCTCCGGCGATCCAATGGGGCGCCATCGCCGCGGTCCTCGGGTTCGTCATCTCGTTGTCGTCGACGTCATCGTCGTCTTCCAACGGCATCACCACCTCGTGCAACCACTTCGACATCGCCGCCGTCGTCTTCGGCCTCGTTGCGATCGGCTGTGGCGCCGTCGGCATCACGAAGTTGCAAACGCTCGAGTCGAAGGGACTGCCTGGCGGGTTGATCGCTGCCGCGATCGTGCTCGGCGTCGTCCACCTCCTACGAGGCTTCGGTGTGATCTTGGCTCCCTGCTGAACCGCAGAGGGTCTGCCTAGAGGTATTGGCCGGTCTGGACCTGTTCGATGGTTCGGCCGCCGGTCTTGTCGCCGTCCTGGCCGACGAGCGTGCGCACGTAGACGATGCGCTCGCCCTTCTTGCCAGAGATCTTGGCCCAGTCGTCCGGGTTGGTCGTGTTCGGCAGGTCTTCGTGCTCTTTGTATTCCTGAGTGACCGAAGCCAGCAGGTCTTCGAGCTTGATGCCCTTTTCGCCGACGTCGAGGAACCGCTTGATGGCGAGCTTCTTGGCCCGACGCACGACGTTCTCGATCATGGCGCCAGAGCTGAAGTCTCGGAAGTACAGGACTTCCTTGTCGCCGTTCTGGTAGGTGACCTCGAGGAAGCGAGTCTCGTCGTCGCGGCGGTACATGAACTCGACCGTCGCGTCGGTCATCTTGACCAGCGCATCACCGATCGAACCGGCGGCCGAGATCTCACTCTCGTGGATCGGCAGGTCGTCGGTCAGGTAGGTCGAGAAGATCTTGCTGGCCGCCTCTTCTTCTGGCCGTTCGATCTTGATCTTCACGTCGAGTCGGCCCGGACGCAAGATCGCCGGATCGATGAGGTCCTCGCGGTTGGAGGCGCCGATCACGATCGTGTTCTTGAGCGTCTCGACACCGTCGATCTCGGCGAGAAGCTGCGGAACGATCGTGGATTCGATGTCGGAGCTGATGCCAGATCCACGTGTGCGGAACAGGCTCTCCATCTCATCGAAGAAGATGATGACGGGCATGCCCTCTTCGGATTTCTCACGAGCACGCTGGAAGATCAGGCGAATCTGACGCTCGGTCTCACCGACGTACTTGTTGAGCAGCTCGGGGCCCTTGATGTTCAAGAAGAAGCTGCGGGCCTCGGAGTCGCCAGACACCTCGGCCACCTTGCGGGCCAGGCTGGCCGCAACGGCTTTGGCGATCATGGTCTTGCCGCAACCGGGCGGGCCGTAGAGCAGGATGCCCTTTGGCGCCGGCAGGTCGTGCTCGGCGTAGAGATCGGAGTGGAGGAACGGCAACTCGACCGCATCCATGATCTCTTCGATCTGGTTCTCGAGACCGCCGATGTCCTCGTAGCGGACGTCGGGGACTTCCTCGAGCACGAGATCTTCGACCTCAGCCTTGGGAAGCTTCTCGATGAGCAGCGACGATCGCACGTCGAGCAGCATCGAATCGCCGCCACGGATGGCGGTACCGACGAGCGACTCGGCCAGTTCGGCCACCCGCTCCTCGTCGCCACGCCCGACGATGACGGCACGCAGACCGTCTTCGAGCATCTCCTTGACCGACACGACTTCGCCGGCCTTCTCGGGGCCCCGGACCTTGACGACGTTGAGCGACTCGTTGAGGACGACTTCGGCGCCGCGCTCGAGTTCGACGTCTTCGATCCCGGGATGTACCTGCACCCGCATCTTGCGACCGGACGTGAACACGTCGGCAGAGTCGTCGTCGTTCATGCCGAGGAAGGTGCCGTAGGCGCTCGGGGGCTGGGTCAGCTTCTCGACCTCTTCGCGCAGAGCGGCGATGTGATCACGCGCCTCGCGAAGGGTGTAGGTCAGCTTCTCGTTCTGGCTCACGGCCTGGGCGAGCTGGCCCTTTGTGTCGAGCAATCGCTCTTCGAGGATCCGGACCCGCTTGGGCGCGTCCTGGAGGCGACGGCGAAGAGTGACGACCTCTTCCTCCATCGCTTTCAGCTGCTCTTGCAGCTCGGCCATCCCCGCCTCGTAAGCGGTGAGCCGACGTTCGTACTCGGACTTGTTGACGGCCCGACCTCCTGGTGCGAGGGGCGTGAATCGTGAGACTACAGCACCCATCGGCGGGACGGAGAACGGTTCAAGCGATATGACCCAGGTCAGCCGACGGTGTGCACCAAGAAGGCCAGAACCCTCGCCTCGTCCCGCCACGCCGAGTAGCGGCCGCTCGAACCGAAGTGCCCGGCACCCATCTCGACCCGGAGCGCGACCGGATTGTCCGACGTGGTGTGTTCACGCAGTGCCAAGACCCACTTCGCCGCCTCCCAGTAGCCGACGCGCGGATCGTTGACCCCGCAGGTCGCGAGGATGGTCGGATAGTTGAGCGGTCCGACGTTCTCGATCGGGGCGTATGCCCGCATGGCGTGGTAAATCTCCTCGGACTCGCCCGGGTTTCCCCACTCCTCGTACTCGGGAATCGTGAGCGGCAACGTCGGATCCAGCATGGTGTTCACGACGTCGACGAAGGGAACCTCAGCGACCGCTGCGGCGAACAGCTCGGGGGCTCGATTGAGCGTGGCGCCGACCAGCAGACCACCAGCTGATCCGCCACGAACGGCGAGGTGTGCTGGCTCGGTCAGGCCCAGCTCGATCAGGCGCTCGGCCGATGCCACCACGTCGCCGAAGGTGTTGTGCTTGTGCTCGAACTTGCCGTCCTCGTACCACCGCCGGCCCAACGATCCGCCGCCGCGAACGTGCGCGATGGCGAAGACGAAGCCGCGGTCGAGCAACGACAGGCGGGCGACGGAGAACGCAGGGTCGACCACGATCTCGTAGGCGCCGTAGCCGTAGAGGACGGCCGGGCCGGGACCATCCGGGCGGTTCTTGGCGGCGACGAGGCTGATCGGGATCCGCTCCCCATCGGGGGCGGTCGCCCACTCCCGCCAGGTGACGTACCGGTCGGACTCGTACCCGCCGAGCACCTCTTGTTGTTTGAGGAGGGTTCGCTCGCCGGTGTCGAGGTCGATCGTGAACACCGACGGCGGGGTCACCATCGAGCCATATCCGAAACGCAGCGTCGAGGTGTGTGACGTGACGTTGGCTCCGTTCCACACCGTCGACACCGCCTCGGGCATCTCGATCGTCTCGATCGGCCCCAGCCCATCGTCGCTCCATCGAGCGTGACGCATCCGGGTGACGGCTTCGGTCCGCTCGAAGAGGATCAGGTGTTCGTCGAACGCCTCGAGGCCCGTGAGCATCACGTC
>CALLIQ010000489.1 GCA_938008925.1 uncultured Acidimicrobiales bacterium | reverse complement strand
CGGAAGCCGACCACACGGTGTCCTGATCCATCAGGTTCACAAAGAAGTCGTTGCTGAGCGTTCCCACGTTGTTGGTGAACACGCCGTGACCGTCGGTGCTGATGCCGAGGGAGCGGAGGCCGGCGACGAGCACCGACATCTCGGGGGCACCCAGATCGAGCAGGTGAGCCCGGTCGACCAGGGTGTGCTCGGCGACGTGGCTGGAGCCCTTGCCGACGACGTTGCGGAAGCCGTCGTTCATCGGCTCGAGCCAGGCGAACGACTCGACGTCGGTCTGTTCCTGCGTGGCGTCGCCACGACCGGTGCTGACCGAGACGGAGACGTCGTGGCCGCCGGCCTTGGCTGCAGCTTCCACGGCGGCAGCGCCACCGAGGACGACGAGGTCGGCCATCGACACGTCGACACCGACGCTCGACTGCACGCCCTCGAGTGCGGCGAGCACTCGGCCCAGCTGAGCGGGCTTGTTGGCTTCCCAGGAGACCTGGGGCTCGAGGCGGATGCGACCACCGTTTGCACCGCCGCGACGGTCGGTCTGGCGGTAGGTGGAGGCCGAAGCCCATGCGGTCTCGACGAGCTCGGTGACCGTGAGGTCGGTCGCCATGATGGCGGCCTTCACGGTGGCGACGTCGGCATCGCTGAGGGCGGTGCCGGCGGGGACCGGGTCCATCCAGAGCAGTTCCTCTTCGGGAACCTCGGGGCCGACGAAGTTGGCTGCCGGGCCGAGATCACGATGGAGGAGCTTGTACCACGCACGGGCGAAGGCCTCGTCGAGCTGCTCGGGGTTGTCACGGAAGCGCTGCGAGATCGGCCCGTAGATCGGGTCCATCTTCATCGCCATGTCGGCGGTGCTCATCATCGGAGCGTGGAAGACGTCGTCGCGCTGGGCGTCGGGAACGGTGCCGGCGAGGGCCGGAGCGGTCCACTGCTTGTGACCGGCCGGGCTCTCGGTGAGCTCCCAGTCGTTGTCCATCAGCGTCTCGAGGTAGTTGTTGTCCCACTGGGTCGGCGTGGAGTTCCACGCACCCTCGAAGCCACTCGTGGTGGTGTGGATGCCAACGCCGGACTCGAAGTCGTTCTTCCAGCCGAGGAGCTGCTGCTCCATGGGCGCACCCTCGGGCTCGGCCATGACCGAGTCCTCGGGGCCGGCTCCGTGCATCTTGCCGAAGGCGTGACCACCGACGACGAGAGCGACGGTTTCCTCGTCGTTCATCGCCATGCGGCCGAAGGTC
Source organism: uncultured Acidimicrobiales bacterium (assembly GCA_938008925.1). GTDB lineage: Bacteria > Actinomycetota > Acidimicrobiia > Acidimicrobiales > SZUA-35 > CALEWY01. Next base: position 3,929 of record CALLIQ010000489.1, on the reverse strand, counting down.
TCGCGAATGTCGGCGCCGGAGGCGACGGGGTCGGGGTTGCCGTTCGGGCCCTCGGGGTTGACGTAGATCAGACCCATCTGGACCGCACCGAGCGGCTCCTGGAGCTGACGGTCACCGCTGTAGCGCTCGTCGTCGAGCCAGACGTTCTCGGGACCCCAGTAGACGTCTTCCTCGGGAGCCCAGACGTCTTCACGACCGCCGGCGAAACCGAACGTCTTGAAGCCCATCGACTCGAGAGCGACGTTGCCGGTGAGGAGCATGAGGTCGGCCCAGGAGATCTTGCGGCCGTACTTCTTCTTGATCGGCTCGAGCAGGGCGCGGGCCTTGTCGAGGTTGCCGTTGTCGGGCCAGCTGTTGAGCGGGGCGAAACGCTGCTGGCCAGCGCCGCCACCACCGCGACCGTCGTGGGTGCGGTAGGTGCCGGCGGAGTGCCACGCCATGCGGATGAAGAACGGTCCGTAGTGGCCGTAGTCCGCTGGCCACCAGTCCTTCGAGTCGGTCATGAGGGCCGTGAGATCGGCCTTCAGCGCGTCGTAGTCGAGGCTCGCGAACTCCGACGCGTAGTCGAAGTCGTCGTCCATCGGGTTCGACTTGGCCGAACCCTGGTGGAGGATGTTCAGGTTGAGTTGGTTCGGCCACCAGTGCTGGTTGGCCTGGCTACCACGAGCCGAATGGTCGTTGTGCAGTACCGGGCACTTTGCGTCGTCGGTCATATCGCTACTTGGCTCCTGCGGGTTTGTTGCGTTGATTGATCTGGATTGCTGGCTTGCTGTGATGTTGGCTTGCTTTGGGGGTTGTTCGCTAGGGAACGGTCGGTGGTGTCCACCAAGGGGTCAGCCGAGGCAGTCGGGGCACCGGCCCCAGTAGACGACCTCGGCTTCGTCGATTTCGAAACCGTGGTCGTCGTCGGCGGTGAGACACGGGGTCTCACCAACAGCGCAGTCGATGTCGAAGATCAGCGAGCAGTCACGGCACACGAGGTGATGGTGATTGTCGCCGACCCGATCCTCGAACCTCGCGGGGGAACCGCTCGGTTGGATTCGACGGATGAGGCGTTTGTCGGCGAAGGCGCCGAGCGTGTCATAGACGGCCTGACGGGAGATCGAACCGATCTTGTCTCGAACGGACTCGGTCAGCTCTTCCGCCGTCGCGTGGGGGGCCGCACTCACGGCTTCCATCACGGCCAAACGCTGCGCGGTGACCTGAAGCCCACATCGGCGGAGCTGCTGCTCGAAACTCTCCTCGGAGAGATCGCCGTCGCGGGTGTCGGTCACGGGTGACACTCAAGCACAACTTCTGGACTCATTCAAGAGTTCGATCCAGTCAATTTCGAGACTCGCCGGCTGCGGCGGAGACGTCTCGGTCGCTGTCGGTTCTTCTGGCTTCCGCGACGAGTTCTTGACCGGCCTTCGACCGCAGCGCACCGGCGAGTCCGACCACGATGATCGCGCCGCCGACGACGTGCACCCACGTGACGCCCTCGCCGAGAAAGACCCAGGCGAGGGTGCCGGAAACCACCGGCCCGGCCAGGCGCATCAGGGGCGGGACATTGGCCGGCAGGTGAGCCAGCGGCCAGGTCATGACGATGTGGCCGAGGGTGCCGGGCACGACGGCCATCGCCAGCGCGGTCCAGCGGTCGGCGGTGCTCACCCCGCCAGGGTCGAGTCCGAGCACGAAGGCGTAGCCCGACACGAACACCGCTGCCGTACCCATCACCGACGCCAGGAAGCCGACCACGGCGATCTCGTCCCTGACCAGTTTCGAGATGAGGAAGAACAGAGCGAAACACAGCGTCGCCCCCATCGCCATCACCATGCCGAGCGCATCGCCTTGGGGCGCCGAGGAACTGCCGAGCACCACGAACACCGCTCCGGCGATGGCGACAGCGGACCACGCCCGAAAGGTCTTCGCCGGGCGTTCGCCGAACAGGGGGATCGCGATGAAGGCGACGAACACGGGCGACAACGTGCTCATCAAGCTCGCGTCGACCACGCTCGTCCGCTTCACTGCGCTGAAGAACAGCACCTGGTTCAGCGAGAAGATCATCCCCGCCGCCACCGCCCACCGAACGGCTCGGATCGATCCGACCTCGCGGCCGCTGAGCACGTGGATGGCCAGACCGACGGCCAACACACCGACGCCGAACCACAGCCGCCAGAACGACAAGAGCACGCCGCTCGTTTCCGAGGATCGAGCCAAGACCGGACCGGTTCCGTAGAACAAGACCCCGAGGGCGATGAGCTGGAACGGGAAGCGGGACGCAACCCGATCCGCCACTGGGGCTGTGACGACCACTGGTCGAGGTTTACCGGGTCCACTCCCCCATGACCAATCCGCCGCTTGGCGGACTGCACCCCATCTGGGAGCCTGTCGACCGTGACGGCCGCACCGAACAACGAGACCCACCCACCGAGCGAACCACTGCCGTTGGCCGACCTGGTGGTGATCGACCTCAGCGTCGCACGGGCCGGGCCGACCGCCGTCCGCCAACTAGCCGACTGGGGAGCCGACGTCGTTCGCATCGAGTCGCCGGACACGTCACCGAAGTCTCAGGTCTCCCCCGACTACCTCAACCTGCATCGGAACAAGCGAGGCCTCACCCTCGATCTCAAGACCGACGCCGGCCGAAGCGTGCTCCACGAGCTCGTCGGGCAGGCCGATGTGCTGATCGAGAACATGCGGCCGCGCGTCAAGCGGACACTCGGGTTCGACTGGGAGACCGTGTCGGCGATCAACCCTCGCCTCGTCATGGGTTCGATCTCGGGGTTCGGCCAGACCGGCCCCTACGCCGAGAGAGGTGGTGTCGATCAGATCGCACAAGGGCTCGCCGGGATGATGAGTGTGACCGGGCTCCCTGACGGTGGCCCGGTCCGAGCCGGGGCGGCGGTCTCCGACGTGGCAGCCGGGCTCCAGCTCGCCGTCGGGATCCTCGTCGCCATCCACGAACGGCAGCGCACCGGACGCGGTCGGTGGGTGCACACGTCGCTGGTCGAGTCGATGATCGGCGTGCTCGACTTCCAGGCGGCCAGGTGGACCGTCGATCACGAGGTCCCGCCCCAAGCCGGCAACGACCATCCGACGCTCCGACCGATGGGCCTCTACCCGACGGCAGACGGCCATCTCAACGTCGCCGCCGCCTGGGGCCGGATGTGGACGTCGTTCTGCGAGGTGATCGGCGAGCCCGACCTCCCGTCCGACGAACGGTTCATCAGCCCGGCGGCCCGGGTCGAGAACCACGCAGCACTCACCGAGATCATCGTCAACGCCCTTGCGACGAACGACACGGCTCATTGGGTCACCGCCCTCAACGATGCCGGCGTGCCCGCCGGGCCCGTGAACGACATGCGTGAGGTGTTCGAGGACGAACAGGTTCGCCACCTCGGGGTCGCGACGCCGACCCATCACCCGGTCAGCGGGCCGATCGACGTGGTCCGCAACGCCACGACGATCGAAGGCGTCGACGATTCGATCCGTCGACCGAGCCCGATCGCCGGCGAACACAGCGGCGAGCTCCTTCGGCAGTTCGGGTTCGACGACGAAGCGGTCGCCGAGCTGATCGAAGACGGGGTCGTGAGCGAGTGGCGTGAACGAGACCAGTGAAACGAGGCGCGGGTGGGACCGAACGGCGCCGTTCGGGTCGAGAAAGGGGGTTGGGTTCGATTGAGTCGGGTTGGCTCGCCTCGTTCCACCAGCGCCCTGGGTCAGGGGCCGGTGGTGAGTAATCGCCCATCCGGTTGACGGGTGAGCTGCCAGCCGCCCTGGTGAATCAGCGTGTGATGGAACCGGCACACCAGCGCGAGGTTCTGCTCATTGGTGGGGCCACCGCGTCCCTTCGGGACGAGATGGTGCACGTCGCACCAGCCCCAGGACCGATCGCAGCCGTCGAACTGACAGCAACGGTCACGGCGTTGGACCGCACGGCGAAGCGC
>CALLIQ010000488.1 GCA_938008925.1 uncultured Acidimicrobiales bacterium | reverse complement strand
GCCCGCCTCGGCGCCGGGCCGGGGCGAGTTGACGTGTGATTATCGGTGAGGGCGTAGTGTTGCGAAGTCGTCAGCACTCAACCGCGCAGCGCTGGCGCCGACCGGAGGGAACATGAAGAGTCGTCAGATCCATCGCTCATTGCTCGCGATCGTCACCCTGATGCTGGTTGCAGCATCGTGTGGTGGCTCAGACGATCCGGTCGCAACCGCGACCGGAGGCGATGTCACCGAGACCACGCTGTCCAGCGGCGCGCCCGAGGGCGACGCAACGGCAACCACCGCGGCTGCCGCCGATTCGGGCGGTTCCGATACGACCGCAGCCGACACCACGCAGGACACAGCGGGAGGCGACGACTCGACCGCGACGACCGCCGCCGCTGGCGGCGGGGGAGCGAGCCCCGACGATCCCCTTCCGCTCACGGGAGCGACGTTCACCTACGACGAGACCTTCGGTGACGCGCAGTTCGCCGGTGTGATCGACGGCATGATCGAAGGGCAGCCGTCGGAGTTCAACGATGTGGCTGGCCGTTGTTTCTTCGTCGTCGGTCGTCTCACGCCGACGCAGCTCGGCGAGGAAGACATCTCCAATTCGTTCTCGGCGCCGACGATCGCCATGGTGCTCGACGGTCGGGTCGTGGATTCGACCTTCGGCGAGTGCGAGGACCAGGGCATCATCGATGCCGGCTACTCGTGGATCTTCAACATGTCGGTGACCGAGGGAACGTCGTTCGACTTCTACGACGAGTTCTTCCTGCCGGACACCGGCACGACCGAGCCGGGTCCGATCGCCGTCGGCGACACCAGTGGTGGCAGCGCCATCTATTACCAGCCCGATCTCATCGGCTCGATCCCGACGCCGCCCGCGCCGATCGCCGGGCCGAACACGTTCCTCGATGGGGCACCTGCGCTCCCGGGATCGCGCTTCACCTACACCGACGAGTTCGCTGGTGCGACCTGGGATGGCGAGCTGATCGCCGTCGTCGAGACCGAGATCGCGACCTTCTTCGACATCCAAGGCACCTGCCTCACCGTCGTCGGTGCGATCACCCCGACCGAGCTCACCGAAGGTGTCACCACCACCGGGTTCGACACCCCATCGGTCGACATGATCGTGAACGGTCGCCAGATCGGTTCTGGCTTTGGCTGTGACGAGGACGCCCTCGAGGCCGCCGGCTACGAATGGATCCTCAACGCCGAGGTCACCGTGGGCACCCGGTTCCCCTTCTACCAACAGTTCCTCGTGCCCGAGGGCACGACTGCCGTCGACGCCGTGATGGTCGGTTCGGTCTTCGACGATCAGATCCTCTACTACTCCGTGCCGAACATCGGCTCGGAGATTCCAGCACCAGGCTGATCGCGGGAAGGCCGGTCCCCGGGGCACGGTCTCAACCAGGGCACCGTCCCAACTCGGGGCACCGTCTCACGTCGGTTGTACGGTCGACGCATGGACGCGGAGCAGGAACCACCCCGACCGACGGCGGCCGAGGTGGAAGTCGAGTTGGCCGCGCACGTTCGTGCGCTGGCCGGCCCGAACGCCGCGCCGCGGCCAGAACAGATCGCGGCGGTCACCGCGGTCGTTGCCGAACGCCAACGAACGCTCCTCGTCGCTCGGACGGGTTTCGGCAAGTCGGCGGTCTACTTCTCCGCCACTCGAATGCTCCGCGACCGGGGATGGGGCCCGACCGTCGTCGTTTCGCCGCTACTCGCCCTCATGCGAGATCAGGTCGCGGCGGCTGAACAGCTCGGGCTGGCTGCGGTCACGATCAACTCATCGAACGTCGACGGCTGGAACGACATCGAGGCGCGCATCAATGCCGACGAGGTCGATCTGCTCCTCATCGCACCGGAGCGTCTTGCCAACCCGGGGTTCCGGCGCCGTGTGTTCGACACGTTGCGGACCCGTGCCTTCGCCCTCGTCTGCGACGAGGCCCACTGCATCTCCGACTGGGGCCACGACTTTCGCCCCGACTATCGGCGTCTTCGTCAGCTCCTCGCCGACTTGCCGAGCTGGACGCCCGTGCTGGCGACGACGGCCACGGCGAATCAGCGGGTCACCGACGACGTCGCCGCTCAGCTCGGCGACGACACGCTCGTTTTGCGCACCTCGCTCGACCGGGCCTCGCTTCGCCTCTCGGTGGTCGATCTTCCCGACGATGGTCACCGGCTCGCCTGGCTGGCAGAGACGATCGATCAACTGCCCGGTTCGGGGATCGTCTACTGCCTCACCGTCGATCAGGCCGAGACGACCGCTGCATGGCTTCGCTCACGCGGCCACGACGTCGCCGCATACGCGGGATCGGTCGAACCCGAGCAGCGTTTGGTGTTGGAGGACCGCCTCAAGTCGAATGACCTGAAGGCGCTCGTCGCCACGTCAGCTCTCGGCATGGGCTTTGACAAGGGAGACCTCGCCTTCTGCGTGCACATGGGTCTGCCTCCGAGCCCCGTGGCCTATTACCAACAGATCGGGCGCGCCGGGCGAAACCTCGACGCGGCCGAGGTCATCGCCGTTCCCCGCCCCAATGAGGACGCCGCGGTGTGGCGATGGTTCGAGTCGGTGTCGTTGCCGTCTGAGGAGATCTGTCGCAGTGCGCTCGACCAGCTCAACCCCTTCGAGCCGACGTCGATCGCCAACCTCGAGCGCTGGGTCAACCTCGGCCGCAACCGGCTTTCGACGCTGCTCAACATCTTGGAGGTCGACGGTGCGGTCGAGCGGGTCGGTGGTGGTTGGCTGCGGACCGAACAGCCGTGGAGCTATGACCACGAACTCGCCGAGTCGCTTCGGGCGCTGCGTCAGGCCGAGTCGTCGCAGATGCTCGACTGGGCTGCGCTGTCGACGTGCCGGCTCCGGTTCCTTCGTGAGGCGTTGGATGACCACGAGGCGGTCGATTGTGGGCGATGCGATCGGTGCACCGACCATTCGTGGTCGCACGCCCCCGATCAAGAGCTCGTCGCCGCGGCCACCAACGTGTTGCGCGGTGGTGACGTCGTGGTCGAACCACGACGCCAGTGGCCGACCGGTCTCGCGGAACCGAAGGGGCGGTTGAAGCCAGAGCAGCAGAACCGGCCAGGACGAGCGCTCGCTCGC
>CALLIQ010000487.1 GCA_938008925.1 uncultured Acidimicrobiales bacterium | reverse complement strand
GGAAAAGGATCTGCTCGCCATCGCCGACACCGGTCCGGAGTTCATCATCGACGACGGCGCCGAGCTGACGATCCGCATGGCGGAGTTCCGCCCCGACCTCTACGCCGAGCTGAAAGGCGTCACGGAGCAGACGACCACGGGTGTTGCCCGGCTCCGCGCCCTGCAGTCGTCCGGACGTCTGCCGTTCCCTGCAATGGCCGCCAACGACGCGGCCTGCAAGCACCTGTTCGACAATCGTTACGGCACGGGCCAATCGACGATCCAGGCCATGCTGAACCTCACCAACATGTTGATGCCGGGCAAGCGCGTCGCCATCGTCGGCTACGGCTGGGTCGGGCGAGGACTCGCCACCTACGTCCGGGCGATGGGCGGCCATCCGGTCGTCATCGAGATCGACCCGGTCAAGGCGCTCGAGGCGTTCATGGACGGCCACGTCGTCGCTCCGGTCGCCGAGGCGCTGCCGATCGCCGACTTCGTCGTCACCGCGACCGGCGGCAAGCGGGCGATTGCCTCCAAGCACTTCCCGATGCTCAAGCCGGGAGCCATCTTGGCCAATGCTGGCCATCACGATCTCGAGGTCGACGTCGAAGCGCTCGACGAGCAGTCGTCGTCGGCTCGCAAGGTGCGTGAAGGCGTCGACCGCTACCTGTGGAACGGTGAGAAGCCGTTGTTCGTCTTGGCGAACGGTGCCCTCGTCAACATCGCCGGCGGCCTCGGTCACCCCGTCGAAATCATGGACCTGTCATTCGCCGTGCAGGGCGTCGGGTGTCACGAACTCGTCATCGGCGAGTACGCGCCGGGGGTCCACGTCATCTCTCCTGAGCTCGATGCGGCAATCGCCTCGGCCAAGCTCGACGCGCACGGCATCACGCTCGACAGCCTCGATCCCGACCAGCTCGACACCATCTGAGCTCCAACGCGTAACTCGTCGACCCGTTGTTGGAGCAAGCGTTGCCCGAAGCGAGCCGTGTCAGAGCAAGCGGTGACCGCGGGTGCGCGCCTCGGCCATGGCCTCGTCGACGTCGACGGTCAGGCATGCCCGATCGGCGACCACGGGCTGGCCGGCCACCCACACGTCGGTCACGAATCGGGCTGAGCCGGCAAAGACGAGGCTCGTGAGCCGGTCGGCGTCGATGCCGGGTGTGAACGCCGGTTGGTCGGTGTCGATGCGAATGATGTCGGCGTGGTAGCCGGGCTCGAGCAGACCGACGTCGTCGAGGCCGATCGCGCGAGCGGCGCCGACCGTGCCGAGTTCGAGCGCGGTTGCCGCCGACATCGCCTGGGCATCGAGATCTCGACCTCGGGCCAACAAGGGGGCGAGCTTGAGCTCCTCCCACAGGTCGAGGTCGTCGTTCGATGCGACGCCATCGGTGCCGATGCCGACGGTGATGCCGTTCGCCAGCATCGAAGCGACCGGTGCGATACCCGATCCGAGCTTGAGGTTCGACACGGGACAGTGGGCGATGGCGGCGCCGGCCTCGCCGAGGAGCCGCTGGTCGGAGTCGCTGAGCCACACCCCGTGAGCGCCGAGCACGCGACCGTCGAGCAGACCGATGTCGGCCATGAGCTCGGTCGCCGAGCGGCCGGTCCACTTGCCGATGACGTCGTCGCGCTCGGTCTTGGTTTCCTCGAGATGGATGTGGACCAGCGCGTCGAGCTCGCGGGCTCGATCGCCGACCTCGGTCAGTTGTTCGGGCGAGAGGTCATAGAGCGAGTGCGGACCGAACCCGACGGACACTCGGTCGGCGGGCGCGTGATGCGCAGCGTGAAAGGCCACGATCTCGTCGATCCGCCCGTCGAGCTTCCCGTTTGGCGCGAGCGCAGCGATGATCCCGGGCGTCACGACGAGCCGATTGCCCGCTGCCCGCACCGCTGACACGACGGCATCTTCGTGGAGATACATCTCACACGTGGTCGTCACGCCGGCCAGCAGCATCTCCGCCGACCCGAGCCGCATGCCCCATTCGGCGTCGTCGCTCGACATCTTCCCTTCGCGGGGCCACACACCGTCGGTGAGCCACTGCTGAAGGGGGAGTCCGTCGCCAGCCGAGCGAACGAGGGTCATCGGCGTGTGGGCGTGTGCGTTGACCAAGCCCGGCATGAGGAGCCCGCCGACCCGCTCGACCGAGGCGTCGGTCGGACCGAGGTCGGCCTCGGGCCCGACGGTGACGATGCGCCCGTCGGCGGCGATGTCGATCGCTCCATGGTCGATGAAGTCCGAGCCGACGAGGATGGCGTCGCCGACGAGCCGCGTGACCGGCCGAGCTTCGGCCTGCTCCTCGGTCATCCGTTCGCCTCCGATGTGAGGGTCTCTCCCGCTGCGAGTCGGATGATGCGGGTGTCGGTGACGATCGCCGTGATCAGCTCGGCCGGCGTGACGTCGAACGCCGGGTTGATGGCGTCGGTGCCCTCCGGGGCGATCGCGGTCGATCGAACGCTCGCCACTTCGGCCGGGCCTCGATCCTCGATCTCGATGTCGTCGCCGCTGGCGGTCGACATGTCGATCGTGGATTCCGGCGCCACCACGATGAACGGAACGCCGGCGTGTTTCGCGGCGAGGGCCAGACTGAAGCTGCCGATCTTGTTGGCGGTGTCGCCGTTGGCGGCGATGCGATCCGCGCCGATCAACACCACGTCGGCCGCACCCCGCGACAGCAGGAACGGTCCCGCGGAATCGACGATGAGGCGGAATGGAGCCCCCATTCGCTGCAGCTCCCAGGTGGTGAGCCGGCCGCCCTGGAGAAGCGGTCGGGTCTCGAGCGGGATCGCTTCGGCGAGTGCACTGCGTTCGTTCAGCGTCTGGATGACCGCGAGGGCAGTGCCCCGCTCGACCGTGGCGAGACCGCCCGTATTGCAGATGGTCATGGCTCGGATGGAGTCGGCGCCGGTCAGTTCGAGCACGAGGTCGGCGCCGAGCTCGCCCATCGCGACCGACGCCGCGAGCTCTTCGTCGCGGATTCGGTGTGCCTCGGCTTCGGCTTCCGCCGGATCGGTTCGGGCGATCGGGGCGACGCGGTCGACGGTGTACGCCAAGTTCACCGCGGTCGGCCGAGCCTCGCGAATGTCGTGCACGGCGGTCTCGAAGGCGTCGGTGTCGGTGAGGGGGTCGTGGAGCCGGGCAGCCATGGCGATGCCGTACGCGCCGGCCACGCCGATCGCTGGCGCTCCTCGCACCGACAGTCGTTTGATCGCCGCGACCAGATCGGCCACGTTGTCGATCTCGAGCCAGACCTCGTCCTGAGGCAGCGCGGTCTGGTCGATCATGGTGATCACGCCGTCGGTGTAGTCGAGCGTGCGCACCGCCGGTGCGTCGTGATCGGACATGTCATGAACTCCCATACCCGGCGCCGGACGACATCTTCGTCAGCACCTCGTCCATCTGTTTCTTCGTGAGCTTCTTCGGTTCGCCGATCGCGAGGGCGGCGAGATATTGAGCTGCGAGCACCTCGACCTCGACGGCGATGTCGAGTGCGTTCGTGAGGCTCGACCCGATCGCGATGATCCCGTGGTTGGCCATCAGGCAGGCCTTGCGGTCCTCGAGTGCGGCCACCACGTTGGCCGACAGTTCGGGCGTTCCGAAGGTGGCGTAGGGCGCGCAGCGAATGTCGTGCCCACCGGCGACGCCGACCATGTAGTGGAACCGTTCGATGCCTCGTCGATGGCAGGCCAGGGCGGTGGCGTTGACCGGATGGGCGTGCACGATCCCCTCGGCATCCGGGCGGGCGGCGAAGACGTCGAGATGGAAGCGCCATTCCGACGACGGGCGCCTGGCCTTGTTCTTCACGGTCCACTCACCGTTCGCGTCCATGGCGACGATGTCGTCGGGCGTGAGGTCGTCGTAGGCGACCGACGACGGCGTGATCAACATGCCCTCGTCGGTCCGGACCGACACGTTGCCAGACATGCCGTTGTTGATGCCCCGCTCGCCCATGGAGAGCGCGGTCTCGATCACCGCGGTGGCGAGTTTCTTGCGCTGAGCCGCTGTGGTCATGGCGTCTCCCTCATGGCGTCTCCCTCATGGCGTCGTTCACGACCGAGTTCACGATCGGGCCTCGGTGGCCAGCGTGATGGTGGTGTCGATGAGGCGATGGAGCGGCTCGGTCACGTCGCCGATCATCCCGAAGACGTCCTCCGCGCTGAGCGGCTCGTCGCCGATGCCCGCCGCTGGATTCGAGATGATGCCGATCGAGGCGTAGGAGAGGCCGGCTTCGACCGCGAGCACGACCTCGGGATAGCCGGTCATGCCGACGAGGTCGCCACCCAGTCGGCGCATCATCTCGATCTCGGCCGGAGTCTCGAACCGGGGCCCGTTCGCCGTGCAGTACACGCCGCCGTCGTGGACGTCGATGTGTTCCCTCGCCGCAGCGTCGAGCACGTGCTGGCGTAGCGCAGGGGAGTAGGGGTGGCTCATGTCGACGTGATGGTTGGCCGAGTCGAAGGCCTCGATCTCCCCGTCGAAGAACGTGTCGGCCCGCCCGCTGGTGAAGTTCAACACGTCGGAGATCACGACGAGCGCGCCGAGCCCCATCGCCGGGTTGATGCCACCGCTGACGGCGGTGGCGAGCACCGAGTCGACCCCGGCTTCTTTCAGCGCCCAGACGTTGGCCCGGTAGTTGATCTTCGAGGGGGGCACCTTGTGGCCAGACCCGTGCCGGGGGAGGAACGCGATGGGTCGGCCTCGCCATTCGCCCGTCGTGACGCTGGTGGTGCCGTATGGCGTGTCGACGTCGCCGACGACTCGCTGCTCGAGATCGGGAATGTCGTAGAAGCCGCTGCCGGTGATGAGTCCAAACATCTGTGGTCCTGCTCAGTCGGCGCCGGGAAGGTCGTCCGGCAAGAACGCGTCGGGCAACAGTTCTGCTGCGGTGTGCGTCTCGTTGATGGCGAGCTCCGGTCCGCCCATCTCGATCAGCACCTGGCGACAGCGCCCGCACGGCGTGAGCGGGTTGCCGTCGCCATCGGTCACCATGACCGCGATTGGCCGACCGGATCCCTGGGTGACGAGCGCGCCGACGAGCGAGACCTCGGCGCAGAAGGTGAGTCCGTAACTCGCGTTCTCGACGTTGACGCCGGTGACGATGTCGCCCGAAGCGGTGAGGGCGGCGGCGCCGACATGCAGCTTCGAATATGGCGCGTACGAGTTCTCAGCAGCGGTCACAGCGGCCAGCTTCAGTGCATCCCAGTCGATCACCACTGGAACCATAGGGTTCGTGCCGCCATGAGTGGGCTTCGTGCGTCGGTGCGACGGTCCCTATGGTCTTGGAATGATCGAACGCGAGCTCGACGTCACCACACCCGAGGGCGAGATGAAGACGTTCATCTTCCACCCGGAGCACGAGGGTCCGCATCCGGTAGTCCTCTACCTCATGGATGCACCGAGTATCCGGCCTGCGCTGATGGACATGGCCTCTCGCCTCGCGACCGCCGGGTATTACGTGATGATGCCGTACCTCTTCTATCGGGGAGGGCCGTTCAAGATCTGGGATGTCGACGACGCTGACATGCACGACCGCTTCGAGCTCATGGGCGCCCTCACGCCGACCAACATCCTCAGCGATGCCGATGCGCTCCTCGCCGTGGCCGACGCGGACCCGGCCGCCGGCGACGGACCGATCGGGGCTGTCGGTTTCTGCATGAGCGGCGGTCTCGCCATGTCGGTCGCTCGGGCGAACCCCGACCGGGTGAAGGCCGTCGCCTCGATCCACGGTGCGTGGCTCGTTCGCGAGGGTGACGACTCTCCGCATCTCGGCCTCGATGCCGTCACCGCCGAACTGCACTTCGGGTGGGCCGACAACGACGCGACGGCCCCGGTCGAAGACAAGGACGTGATGGAGGCCGCATTGGCCGAGGCCGGCATCACCTACACGATGGACTTCCACACCGACGCCGAGCACGGGTATGCGCCGGCAGGTCGGCGCTACAACCGAGCGGCGTCGGAGATGCACTGGGAGCGAGTGCACTCCCTCCTACGGCGCAACCTCTAGTTCCTGATTCGCGTCGATCCCGTCAGCCGCGGGTCCGTCGCCGGCGATCCCTTTGAGGAATCGAGCGATCGCCCGGCCTTGGAGATAGCGGGTGACCGGCGGAGCGAGCCGCGCCGCAAGGGCGAGCGGACGCCACACAGCGGTGACCTCGACCCAGGCATGGTGCTCATTGCGTCCGACGGTGAACGTCTCGACGCCCTCGACGACGTGGTGGGGGAGCGTTGCGTAGGTGAAGGCGAAGCGATCCGGCTCGTCGACGACATCGACGATTCGACAGGTGGCGGTCACGGCGAGCGGTCCGACCGGAATCGTCATGGCGATGGTCGCCCCTTCGGCGATCGTCGGCTGATGCGGGAGACGCTCGATCCCCGCCCGTTCGTGGCCGGCCCAGGTCCGGAGTCGGATGACCGCCTCGTCGAATCGGTCGAGCGGGATCGGCTCTGTCCATGTGTCGGTTCTGGTGCCACGTCTCGTCTGAATCGCAGCGACGGTCGTGGGTTGGTCGGCCGTGGCGACGAGATGATCGGGAACACCGCTGGTCGCGTGGCGAAGAGCGAGGGTCGTTCCGGTCGGGGTCGTCGTTCCGGTGGCCGCTTCCCTCGTCGGTGGCTGGATGAGCCGAAGACCGATCAGGGCGAGGAGACCGAACCCGAAGGCGTTGAGCGAGCCGTGGGTGCGGGCCATCCGGTCGATCGTGAGTCCGTCGATCCCGAAGAACACGAACCATGCGAAGGCGATGGCGAGGCACATGCCGACCGTCAGGGCGAGGCCAGCGGTGATGAGCAGTCCTCGTGCGGGCCCGGTCTGTCGACGCCCGACCACGACGAGCCGTGCGGCCACGGCCATGCCGACCGTGGCCATCGTCGTCGCTGTGATCCACTCGGTCGTCCCGCCGACGATGATGCCGATGGCGGTGAGCGGAACGGCGACGATCGTGGCGCCGGGGAGCAGACCCGGCCGACCATCGTCGTCTGGGGCGACGAGGCTGGCGACGATCGGGAGTGCGAAGCCGGCGTAGTGGAAGTGCACGGCGGTGAGACGAACGATCACATCGTCGAAACCCATGGG
>CALLIQ010000486.1 GCA_938008925.1 uncultured Acidimicrobiales bacterium | reverse complement strand
GCATCCGAGACAACGTTCCCGCGGTCCACACGTGGTTGTGGGTCGACGACGGCAACGGTGCCTGCCCCGACTGGGCGACCCCCTACGAAGACGCAGCGACTGGCGGAACCGCTGGCGACACGGTCGGCGCCGACGCGCGCTCCGGAGATGACCTCATCCTCCTCTACACCGGCGGGACCACGGGAATGCCGAAAGGCGTGATGTGGCGTCAGGCCGATCTGCTCGGCGTCACCGACAAGACCAACCGCACACCCCTCCCCGCCGAGATCGACCTCGGCGACGACGGCTTCTCGCCCGCGGTCCGAGCTCGCACCGTGAAGGCCGGTCCGATCTCCACGCCGTGCTGCCCGCTCATGCACGGCACCGGACTGTTCAACAGCCTCAACACGCTGTCGCTCGGTGGAGCGATCGCCACGATGGAGGGCACCCACTTCTCCGTCGAGGAACTGCTCGACACGATCGAGCGGGAAGGCGTGAAGAGCATCTTCATCGTCGGCGATGCCTTTGCCCGCCCGATCCTCGAGGCGCTCGACGCCGAGCCCGAACGCTGGGATCACTCGTCGTTGCGCGTCGTGTTGTCGAGCGGCGTGATGTGGAGTTCGGAGACCAAGGAAGGTCTCCTGCGCCACAACCCGAAGCTCATCCTCGTCGACGCTTTCGGTTCCTCAGAAGCGATCGGTCTCGGCAGCTCGGTCTCGTCGAAGGAGGGCGCGGCGAAGACGGCTTCGTTCTCGCTCAGTGCGGAGTCGGTCGTCATCACCGAGGACGGCCGCTTGGTCGAACCCGGATCCGGCGACATCGGCAAGGTCGGCGTCCAGGGACGAACGCCAATCGGGTACTACAAGGACGAGGCCAAGACCGCGGCGACGTTCCCGGTGATCGATGGGGTCCGCTACTCGGTGCCGGGCGACTTTGCCACGGTCGAAGCCGATGGCTCGATCACCCTGCTCGGCCGGGGCTCGGTGTGCATCAACACCGGCGGTGAGAAGGTCTTCCCCGAAGAGGTCGAAGAGGTCTTGAAGCGCCACGCCAGCGTCACCGACGCCATCGCGGTCGGCGTCCCAGACGACCGGTTCGGCCAAGCCGTGCAGGCCGTCGTCGAGGTCAACGGCGACGCAGCATTCGACGAGGCGGCCATCATCGATCACGTGAAGTCGAACCTGGCTCGCTACAAGGCGCCGAAGAAGGTCTTCCCGGTCGAGAGCCTCGAACGAGCCGCGAACGGCAAGATCGACTACAAGCGTTGGACCGCCTTCGCCACCGAGCGAGCAGGCTGAGCATCGAATCGGCACCGGGCCGGTCTTGTGGACTGTCTTGTGGGTCCTGTGGTCTCCGGCTAAACCCTGCCCATGACCACGACGAGCTGGAACTTCGCCGACCTCTGGGAGATCTGCGCCGACGTCAGGGGCGACCAACGAGCCGCCGTGCACGGCGACCCGAGCACCGACGGCGCGACACGGTCGTGGGCCGAGCTGAACCGCCGGGCAAACGGCGTTGCGACCGCCATGCTCGATGCGGGAGTCGAGCGGCAGGACAAGGTCGCGCAGTACATGTACAACTGCTCGGACTACATGGAGTCGGTGTTCGCCTGCTTCAAGGTCTCGCTCATCCCGGTCAACACCAACTACCGCTACGCCGACAACGAGCTGCTCTACCTGTGGGACAACTCCGATGCGGCCGTCATCATCTTCCACGGCACCTTCACCGAGACGATCGAGGGCATCCGCGATCAGCTGCCGAAGGTGAAGCTCTGGATGCACGTCGACGACGGATCGACGCCGTGCCCCGATTGGGCGACGCCGTACGAAGCAGCGGCCGAGGCCGGAGCCGACGACAACGTCAGCGCTTCGTGGGGCCGAGACGGTGCCGATCGTTGGTTCCTCTACACGGGCGGCACCACCGGTATGCCGAAGGGCGTGATGTGGGAGCAGGACACGCTCATCCGCCTCGTCAGCCGCACGCACCCGATGCCGCTCACCCCCGAGTCTGACGTCGAGGAATGGACGAACATCATCGCTTCGATGGGCGAGGCCGCCCCGGTCGCCCTCCCCGGCGCTCCGCTCATGCACGGCACGGGCCACATCACCGCCATGGGCCAGATGATGCTCGGCGGTTGCATCGTGACGATGTCGAAGCGCTCGTTCGACCCTGAGGCGATGCTCGATGCGGTCGAGCAGAACGGCGTCAACGGCATGGCCATTGTCGGCGATGCCTTCTCCCGCCCGATTCTCGACGCGCTCGACGCCAATCCCGATCGTTGGGATCTCAGCTCGCTCGTCACGATGGTCAGCTCCGGAGCGATGTGGAGTCAGTCGGTCAAGGAACGGCTCATCGACCACATCCCCCAGCTCATCATCTTCGATTCGCTCGGTTCGTCCGAGGCGCTCGGCATGGCAGCGAGCTACTCATCGAAGGAAAACGTCAACGACACCGCGAAGTTCGATCTCGGCGAGAACGCGGTGGTCATCCGTGAGGATGGCGTGCTGGTCGAACCGGGCTCGGGTGACATCGGACGCCTCGGCGTCGAAGGCCTGATGCCCGTCGGCTACTACAAGGACGAGGTGAAGTCGGCGGCCACGTTCCCGACCATCGACGGCGTCCGTTACTCACTGCCGGGTGACTTCGCCACCGTCGAAGCCGACGGAACGATCACCCTGCTCGGTCGTGGCTCGGTGTGCATCAACACCGGCGGCGAGAAGGTCTTCCCCGAAGAGGTCGAAGAAGTCTTGAAGGAACATCCCGGCGTGGTCGATGCGATCGCCGTCGGCGTGCCAGACGAACGATTCGGACAGGTCATCGCGGCCGTGATCGAGCCGACCGCCTCCTCCTCGCCAGAGGGCGACGAAGTCATCGCCCATGTGAAGGCGAACCTGGCGAGCTACAAGGCACCTCGCCACGTCTTCGCAACCCCGTCGCTCACGCGGGCCCCGAACGGCAAGATCGACTACAAGAAGTGGACCGCGTTCGCCCGCGAGCAACTGGGCATCACCGAGAACGCCTGACACCGGGGATTCCGTTGGCTCTGCGCACGTTGGTCATCGATCGGTCGATCGAGGAGATCTGGCCGCTCCTTCAACGACTCGACACGTGGGAGGACATCGGCGGCATGCACGACCTCCGCGACCCGAAGATCGACGACGACGGCAACCTCACCGGGTTCGCGTTCTCGATCGAGACGCCGATCGGCGACATCCGTGACCGCGCTGACGTCACCACCGACCCGCCCGATGACGGCCGAGGGTCACCCGCTTCCCTCACCGCCGTCGCCGACTCGAAGGGCATCCGGGTGACCGTCTCGTTGTCGCTCACGCCCACCGACGACGCGACGACCACCGCCGAGTTCTCGATCGAGGGACGCTCGACGAGCTTCCTGACCAAGCCACTGGTCGGCACGCTGCGCGACACACTCGAATCCGGAATCGACCGAGAAGGCGCCCGGCTGGCCGACCGCCTGACCGACCCCACCAGCTGAGCGGCGGGACTTCGTACCCTTCCGCCCTCGCGCGCATCCTTGCAGAATCAAGGGAGCGACGGTTGCGCATGCCGAACGGCTCGCATCGAGTCGACCTGCACGGGAGGGGTGGAGCAAATGCCAGCGGCGACCAGCAAGACCGAACTCCTCGACGTCACGGCGAAGGAGTACACCAAGCTCGAGACGTTGCTCCGGACCATCGATGCCTCCGTCGCGCTGGAGCCTGACGACGACGACATGTCGATCAAGGACGTCGTCGCGCACCGGGCCCACTGGATTGAGCTCTTCCTCGGCTGGTACCGCGATGGACTCGCCGGTGAGAGGGTCCACTTCCCTGCGCCCGGCTACAAGTGGAACGACCTCAAGCGCTACAACGCCGATCTGCGAGCCAGCCAAGCCGACCTGGGGTGGGTCGAGGCTTGCAACCTTCTGAATCGCTCACACGGTGCGTTGTTGTCGTTCATCGACGCCCACAGCGACGACGACCTCTACTCCGGCCCGATGCGGGGTGCGAACAACGCATGGACACCCGGGCGATGGGCCGAGGCCGCTGGCCCGAGCCACTACCGATCAGCCAGCGCGTACATCCGGCGCCGTCTCCGCGCGAGCCCCGGGGCCTGACGTCGCCGCCGTGGCGACTCGAGTTCCATGAGGTCAGCGTCTCGGCTTTGACCTAGCGTTCCAGGACTCGAATCCCTGGCCACGGAACGGACGACATGACACATCAAGAGACCTCACCGCTGCCTCCCGCCGACTACATCGGCGAGACCAGGGCCCTCTACGACAGCCTCGGCTACGACAGCTATCGGTGGGCTCACAACGAGGAGCCACCCGCCTTCGAGCCGCTGACGAAACCGCTGTCGGAATCGTCCGTCATGCTCGTCGGCTCCGGTGGGGTCTATCGCCACGGCCAGATCGCGTTTCACACCAAGGACGACACCTCGATTCGCCTGATCGCATCGGACGCACCGACGACCGAGCTGCGCACGGCCCACTTCGCGTACGACCAAGCCGATGCTCGGACCGACGCCAACTGCGTCTTCCCGCTCGATCGCCTTCGTGAGATGGTCGACGAGGGCGAGATCGGCGGACTCACCGAGCACGGCGTCGCCTTCATGGGTGGCATCTACTCGACGAGGCGCATGATGTCCGAGACGGCAGAGCTCATCTTGGAGCAGTGCCGAGCGCAAGAACCCGACCTCGTCCTGTTGGTGCCTGTTTGACCGGTGTGCCACCAGTCGGTCGGTCTGATCGCACGTCACCTCGAAGCACACGGATACCCCACCATCGGGTTCACCTCCGCCCGCACCATCACCGAGTCGGCCAACCCGCCGCGCTCGGTCTTCGTCGACTTCCCTCTCGGCCACACGACGGGTCCGCCCAACGAGCCAGCGGTGCAGCGCCAGATCCTGAGCGACGGGCTGCGGCGAGGTCTCGCGCTGACCGAACCGGGCTTCGTCGACCTCGCCCTTCGCTGGGACGACGACGACTGGAAGGCCGACCCGCTGAGTTGGAGCCGTCGCCAGCAAGACGCTGGGCAATCCGGCAAGCCGGCTGGCGACACTCGCAACGACCGATCCGACCAGCCCAAGTACCAGTCGCAAGGCGACGCTGACGCAGCCGCAGCGGTCGATTGGGACGATCAGTGTCGGGTGTGTGTCGGGTTGCCCGAGAGCTGACGCACCGAGCTGACGGCCTGAACCGAGCGCGGGCGACGTAGGCCGTTCGGCCCATTCCGGGTCCGCTCGCGCGATTCCGGGGACAAATTCGGCGACGAGTGCATCCGGTCACGTTCCGCGTGCGAATCCCCACACGCAGCACCTCTCCCCGCTGCACCCGAATCCATCGCCCCAATCCCGTCCCCTCAAAGGAGGACTTCATGAAACGCTTCTTCGTCGCGCTCATCGCCATGCTGAGCGCCCTCGCCACCGTCAGCGCCGTTCCAACGGCCGCTGGCGCCCAGACCGCCTCAGGGCCATCCGACGTCTTCGTCGTCCACGGCATCCCCGGGCTCGACGTCGACGTCTACGTGAATGACGCCCTGACGTTGCCTGGCTTCACACCGACAACGGTCGCCGGGCCGCTGTCATTGCCCGCCGGCGACTACGAGATCGAGATCTTCGCCGCGACGGCCAGTCCTACCGACTCTGCTGACGCTCGCTCCGACGCGGCGGCCCTCTCCGTGAGCCAGGCCGTCCCTGCGGGCGCGAGCGTGTCGCTCGTCGCCCACCTCGACGCCGCTGGCACGCCGACGGTCACGCCGTTCGTGAATGACGTCTCCGACATCACCGCCTCCACGGGCCGAATCGTGATCCGTCACACCGCCGCCGCACCGTCGGTCGACATCGTCGCCGCTGGCGCTCCCGTCGGGAACCTCGTCGACATCACCAACGGCGAGCAGGAGCAGATCGACCTCCCCGCCGCCGACTACCCGACCGGCATCGCCGCCACCGGCACCACCGCCGTCCTCGTCGACGCCCCGGTCACGGCGACCGCAGGCGAGGCACTCATCGTCTACGCCATCGGTGACCTCGCCGGCGGCACCTTCGACCTCGTGACCCAGTCGCTCGAGCTCAACGTGCCGACGTCTCAGGTGAAGGTCGTGCACGGTATTCCGGGCCTCACCGTCGACGTCTACGTGAACGGCGAGCTGACGCTTCCCGGCTTCGAGCCAAAGACGATCGCAGGGCCGCTGACCCTTCCGGCCGACGACTACACGATCGAGATCTTCGCCGCCGTCGCAAGCCCCGCAGCCTCGTCGGCTGATCGCTCGGACGCCGCCGCCATCTCGGTCACCCCGACCGTTCCGGGCAACGCCGACCTCTCGCTCGTCGCTCATCTCGACGCCGCTGGCACCCCGGTGCTGAGCGCCTTCGTCAACGACGTCAGCAAGGTCGCAAACGGCACCACCGGCCGAGTCGTGATCCGTCACACCGCCGCCGCTCCCTCGGTCGACATCGTCGCCGGCGGTGCCGCCGTCGGGAACCTCGTCGACATCACCAACGGCGAGCAGGAGCAGATCGACCTCCCCGCCGACAGCTACCCGACCGGCATCGCCGCCACCGGCACCACCGCCGTCCTCGTCGACGCCCCCGTCACGGTTCGTCCGGGCCAGGGCGTGATCGTCTACGCCATCGGTGACCTCGCCGGCGGCACCTTCGATCTCATCGTCGAGACCGTGGGTGGCCTCGCCCTCGCACCGCAGTTCCGTGGCGCCGACGGCATCGAAGGTGAAGTCGCTCGCCTCTACCTCGCCATGCTGGCTCGGAGCCCCGAGCAGGCCGGCTTCGACTACTGGGTCGAGCGTCGTACGAGCGGAACGTCGCTTCAGCGAATCGTCGCCGAGTTCAGCGACGTCACCGAGTTCACGACTCGCTTCGGCGACGCCAAGGACGGCACCGACGCCGAGTGGGTCCAGTTCGTCTACAACCAGATCCTCGGACGTGACGCCGAACCGGCCGGCCAGGACTACTGGGTCGGACGTCTCCAGAGCGACCTCGATCGCCACGACCTGGTGCAGTACTTCTCGGAGTCCATCGAGTTCCGGACCTACACCGGCACCAACTGATCCGGTCCCGCACTCGCCACCGCGAGTGAAGGATCACTCGAGGCCCGCTGCCTCCAGCGTCGACATGGGACGCTGGAGCGGCGGGCCTCGGCGCGTCGATCAGCCGATTGTGGTCGTTTCGGTCGCAATCGGCGTCGTGGCCGTCTCCGCAGAACCGTGCCGGGCCAGCAGCGCGGCGCAGGCCGCGTCGAAGGCGGGGCGAGTCGCGGCGATTTCCGCAACGATCTCGTCGAGGCGCTCGTCCTTGGCCGTGTGCTCGATCACCTCGGCCAGCGATCCGAGATGCATTGCCCCGAGCGACCGACTCGACGACTTGAGCGTGTGGGCGGCGATCCTGATGTCTTCGGGATCATCTCCGTCGACGATCCGGTCGACGAGATCGGCCGACTCTCCGACGAACGTGTCGACCAGGCTGACGATGACGGCACCACCCTCATCGCCCAGCATCTCGGCGAACTCGGCCAGGACGCTGTGATCGATCGCCTCGAGCCCAGCTGACTC
>CALLIQ010000485.1 GCA_938008925.1 uncultured Acidimicrobiales bacterium | reverse complement strand
CTGGAGATCATCGAGGTCAGCCAGCCCGACGGCGGCTACGCCGCCATCGCCGGTGATCAGATCCGTGTCGAGCCAGACCCCGACTTCGTCGGCACGCTCGAAATCGAATACCGCATTCGTTCCGAGTACGAGCCCTACTGGGATCCCTACTACGGCAGCATCATCGGGGATTGCTCCTCACCCTTTGGTCCGTTCGGTCCCTTCGGCCCGTTTGACGGCCCGTTTGACGGTCCGTTCGGTGGCGGCCTGACCCTGCGCGACTCCGGTCTCGAGCCCTACGACGACGACAGCTGGTGTGCAACCGACATCGGCACGCTCATCGTCGAGGTCGACGGTGTCAACGACGCTCCCAACGCGGAGAACGACACCGCTGAAACCGACGAGGACGAGCCCGTCACGATCGACGTGCTCGACAACGACAACGACATCGATGGCGACGAGCTCTGGATCTGGGCCGTTGGCCGTGCTGCCATGGGTACCACCGAGATCGTCGATGGCGAAGTCGTCTACACCCCGGACGAGAACGTCTTCGGCGACGATGCGTTCGTCTACTACGTGACCGACGGTGAGAAGGTCGACATCGCGACCGTCGAGGTCGAGATCGATTCGGTCAACGACGATCCGACCATCGCTGACGTCGAGCGGACCATCGACGAGGACGACGAATCCGTCTTCGAGCTCGAGATCGCCGACGTCGAAGATGACGTCGAAGACCTCGACTTCGGTCTCTACGAGGCTCCGGAAGTCGGCGAGGTCGACTTCGACGGCCAGACCGTCACCTACACCCCGCCGGAGAACTTCTACGGCGACGTCGAGTTCTCCATCTGGGTCGAGGACACCGACGGCGGCTACTCGATGAACACGGTCTCGATCACGGTCGAGTCGGTCAACGACGACCCGACCGTCTCCGATGTCACCGACACCATCGACGAGGACGATGTCTCTGAGTTCACGCTCGTCCTCGACGACGTCGAGGACGGATCGAAGCTCGACGTCACCTTGGGCACCGCTCCCGGTGATGGCGACGTCGACATCGACGGTGCCGACATCACGTTCACGCCGCCGGCCAACTGGAACGGCGAAGCAGCCTTCACGCTGGTCGTGACCGACTCCGACGGTGGCACCGCCACCGCATCGGTGACGATCACGGTCGAGGCCGTCAACGACAAGCCCACCGCTTCGGACATGACCATCGAGGTGAACGAGGACGAGACCATCGTCTTCGACTTCGACACTCGTGAGCCCGACGGTGATCCGTTGACGCTTTCGCTCGTCAATCCCCCGCCGCTGCTCGGCGAGGTGACCTTCGACGGCACTCAGATCACCTGGACCCCCAGCACCAACTTCGCTGGCTCCATCGTCTGGGAAGTCCGTGTCGATGACGGCACCGGGCTCTCGGCCATCGCCGAGATCTTCGCCACCGTCAAGGGCGTCAACGACGTTCCGGTCATCGAGGCGGCCTCCGCCGAGGTGGACGAGGACGGCTCGGTCGACATCGAGATCAACGCCTATGACATCGACGGCTTCCCGGTCTCGATCGCCGTGGTCGATGGTCCAGCGAACGGATCGACCTCCGTCGACGGTCTGACCGTCACGTACGTTCCTGCTCCGAACACCAACGGCGACGACTCGTTCGTCGTCGAGGTGACCGACAGTGATGACACGACGGCTCAGGCCACCGTGTCGGTCGCCGTCGCTCCGGTCCAGGACGCTCCCACCGCCTCGGCGTGTGGCCCGTACAGCGTCGAGGTCGAGATGTCGGTCGCCATTGCGGCGAGCGACTGCGCCTCCGACATCGATGGTGACACGCTCACCATCGTCGCCGGATCTGCTTCGACGACGGCGGGATCGATCGCCGTCGGCACCGAGACCATCAACTTCACCGCTCCGGCCAACGCCGGGGAGGCGACGGTGAGCTTCACCGTGACCGATGGCAACGGCGGCACCGCCGAGGTCAGCACCACGGTGACGATCACCGCATCGGCCAACCCGTTCATCGGGATGACCGGTCTGAACGGCGAAGTCGTTCGTGTCTACTCGGCCATGCTCGGCCGTCAACCCGACATGGGTGGCTTCGAGTGGTGGGTCGATCAGCGCAGCAGCGGCATGACCTTCGAACAGATGGTCGATCGCTTCGCTGACTCGCCGGAGTTCAAGTCGATCTACGGCGACATGATCCGCAACGCCACCGATGAAGAGTGGGTCGACTTCGTGTACGACGAGCTCATGAATCGTGGACCGGATGTCACCGGTCGGGCCTTCTGGCTCGATGCGCTCGAGACCGGCCGCTTCTCACGCTCGGCGATGGTGATCTTCTTCGCTCAGTCGACGGAGTATCGCCAGCTCACCGGGACCAACTGATCAGCAGCAATGCTGAGACGCTTTCCTTGATCATGCGCTGATCTCGTGAAGCAGGGCCCGTGTTGCCGTCGATGACGACGGTGACACGGGCCCTTGGTATAGAAAGAGACGACACCAATCGATGAGGGAAATAACGTGCCACTGCATTCAAATCTGACCCAGTACGCCGAGGTCGCACCCGGCCAGCAGCAGTTCGACCTGCAGAACTCCAAGATGCTTCGCGTGTCGTTGCAGTACGGCCCCGTCGAGGCCGTTTCGGGGGCGATGGTCGCCTATCAAGGCAACGTCACCTTCGAGAACAAGGGATCGGGCGGTCTCGGCAAGCTCATGAAGAAGGTGGCGACCGGCGAGGGTGCATCGCTCATGCACATCTCCGGCGATGGTGAGGTCTTCCTCGCCGAGTCGGCCCATCAGGTGCAAGTGATGTACCTCGAGAACGACACGATCTCGATCAACGGCAAGAACGTGCTCGCGTTCTCCTCATCGATCTCGTGGGACATCCAGCGGATCTCCGGCGGCGCGGCCGCGATGTTGGCCGGCGGTCTGTTCAACATGACGCTCACGGGAACCGGCTACGTGGCCGTGCACACCGATGGTGACCCCGTCATGCTCGACGTCGCTTCTGCACCGACCTTTGGCGATCCCCAGGCCGTCGTGCTCTGGACGTCCGGCGTGCAGATGAACGTCAAGACCGACACGACCGGTGGCTTGAAGTCGCTCGCCCGTGGCGGCTCCGGTGAGACGTTCCAGCTCGCCTTCAGCGGTCAGGGGCACGTCCTCGTGCAGCCGTCCGAAGGCCCCAAGATCGTGACCGCTGGCTGACCGCAACGCTTCGCGTTGCCCTACTCGGGGGCGCCGTGGCGGCCGGCGCCTGCGGCGAAGCGGGCAGCGCCTTCGCGGGTCTCGCCGCTCTGAATCGTGGCCATACCGACCTCGGCCTCGTAACTCAACGCTTCACCGAAGCTCGCGCTGTCCCACTGGAGATGACTCGACCGGCGGTCACTTCGCATGCACAGCTGCGGCAGCGCGGCGAGTTGGTTTGCCAGCTCGATGGCGGTGTCGAGGGCGGTCCCGGGCTCGCACAGACGATTGGCGAGTCCCATCGTGCGCGCTTCCTCGCCCGTGACCTCACGCCCGGTGAGGATGAGGTCCATGGCGTGGCTGTGCCCGATGAGCCGGGGAAGGCGTACGGTGCCGCCGTCGATCAGCGGCACTCCCCAACGCCGGCAGAACACGCCGAACACGGCGTCGGTTGCCGCAACCCGCAGATCGCACCACAGCGCGAGTTCCAAGCCGCCGGCCACGGCGTAGCCCTCGATTGCTGCGATCACGGGCTTGGTGGTGAGGCGCCGCGTCGGCCCCATCGGGCCGTGTGAGCCGACGATCTCTTCAGCGGGGCGGAGTTCGACTCGATTGCCCCGATCGTCGCTGATGGCCTTCAAGTCGGCGCCGGCGCAGAACGTTCCGTCCGCACCGGTCAAGACGGCCACGTGCTGGGTGTCATCGGCCTCGAAGGCAGCCACGGCGTCGTCGAGCAGTGCTGCGGTCGGACCGTCGACCGCGTTGCGGACATCGGGTCGGTCGATGGTGATCACGGTGATGGGGCCCTGTGTGGTGGCGTGGATCATGTCTCAATCTGACACGATCGAGCCCCTGGGGTGAACTGTCGGCCATGACGTGGCCGATTCAGAGTGAGACGATGGTGTGCGAGCGGACGGGCATCGTGCACCACATCACCGTCGCCACGCCGACCCGCTACGACGCGAAGCCCGACGGACGCTGGCCGGTCGTCGTGGCGATGGACGGTGGGTGGTTGTTCGGGACGACGGTCGATCTGGTGCGACTCTTGGCGATGGAGCGCACCGTCGAGGACGCGATCGTGGTCGGGATCTCCTTCGCCGAGACCGACATGATGGAGTACTTGCGGTTGCGGGCCCGCTGGTTCTCCCCCACCCCGTTCGTGCCGCCACCGATCATCGTGTCCGGCGTCGACGCCGATGAGACGGGTCGGGCTCTCGAGTTGGCTGACTTCGTCGAGCACCAGGTCTTCCCCTGGGTCGACGCATCCTTCCGTACGACAGAGGGTCGCACCTTGATCGGCCACAGCTTCAGCGCACTCTGGGGCCTGCGGACGATCTTCGACCGACCGCTCTTCGACGCCGCGGTACTGGCGAGCCCCTCGATCTGGTGGGATGACGCATCGGTGTTGCAGTTCGCCGCAACGGCGCACGCACAGCGGCTGTATCTCACCGCTGGTGAGGAAGAGAACGTCGCTCCGTTCGACATGATCGATCGGGCCCGCGCGCTCGCGTCCGAACTCGACCAGCGAGATGGCATCTCGGCCACCTACGAGACGATGCTCGGCGAGGGACACAGCTCGAATGCGATGGTCTCGGTCTCCCGAGGCCTGCGCTGGCTTCATTCGCAGCGTGGCTAAGAACCAGGGCGGCTGAGAACCGGGGGCCGCCGAGAACCGGGGGCCGCCGAGAACCGGGGCGAGAAAAGGGTAAGGGTGGCCTCTGGATTTCGATTCGGATTAGTTGCCGCCAGCCCGGACCGAGTGCCTGAGGCCACCCTTGGTAATGAATGTATCGGCTTCAACAAGCAGATCGTGAATCGTCTCGTCGGATTTCTTCGGTTGGGAATTCTTCGGTGAGTCCGGCTACTCGCCCACGATTGCAGCGGGGGTCTCGAACGTGCCATCGGCGCCGAGCGGGAACTCGATCACGTCGGTGACCGCCGCGGTGGGCAGCGGCCCGTAGAGGTGCGGGTATGCCTGGCCGGAGTTGTAGGAATCCTCGATGACGATCGGCTGCTCGAGCTTCGTCGGGTCGGTTCGCAACAACACGAGGTCGGTGCGTCCGGGATAGTGCCGTCCGGCGGTGGCCGCGATCTGATCGGCGAAGGAGAAGTGGATGAAGCCCTCGCTCTCGAGCGACGGCTCGATCAGTTCGCCCGTTTCGAGCGCAACCGCCCATTCGGCCGCCGTCGAGATGTGAAAGATGATGCGCTGACCCGGCTCGGTCTCCTGAGACTCCATTGTCGAAGTCTGGCGGGCGTGGTCGTGAGAGCCACCGCTGTGCGTTTGCGCGGTGGTACACACCAACCGTGCCGACCGATCCCCTGACCGACGCCGACCCAACGCCCTCCTCTCCCGTCTCGCCAGCCGACATTCGCGCTGCTGCGACCGTGATCGGCCCCCACGTCATCACCACGCCGACGTTTGCGATCGCCGGATCCGACATCGGCGTCCCCGCCGTCGGCACCGTTGTCTTCAAGCTCGAACTGATCCAGCAGTCGGGCTCGTTCAAGGCGCGCGGCGCGTCACATGCGATCGCAACCCGCTCGATCTCCGCCGCGGGTGTCGTTGCGGCTTCGGGTGGCAACCACGGCGCTGCGGTGGCATGGGCGGCGCGGCGGTTTGGTCATGACGCCAACATCTTCGTGCCGACGATCTCCTCCCCCACCAAGGTCGATCGTCTCCGGAGCTACGGCGCGACGGTTCACCAGGTCGGCGCCGTCTACGCCGAGTCGCTGCTCGAGGCGGAGCGCTTCGAGGCGGAGACGGGTGCATCGTCCGTTCATGCCTATGACGACCCGGTCGTCGTGGCTGGCGCTGGCACCACGGGACTCGAGTTCGACGCCCAAGCCCCCGACCTCGACGCCGTGCTCGTCTCCTGCGGTGGCGGTGGGTTGATCGCCGGCATCTCATCGTGGTTCGGCGACCGCATCGACGTCGTCGCATGCGAAACGCACACGACCACCGCATACGCGGCCGCTCTGGAGGCGGGAGAGCCCACGAAGGTCGAGGTCTCGGGTGTCGCCGCTGACGCCCTCGGGGCGACCAGCATCGGCGCGGTCCCCTGGGCGGCCCTCCAAGCGAACGACGTCGCCTCAGCCCTCGTCGACGACGATGCCGTCGTCGAGGCCAAGGATTTCCTGTGGGATCGATTCCGGATCGTCGTCGAGCCATCGGCGGCCGTGCCGCTCGCCGTGCTTCGGTCTGGAGCATGGCAACCGGCTTCGGCTGACGCCACCGTCGGCGTCCTCCTGTGCGGAGCGAACACGGCGCTGTCCTGACGGGCTGGGCTCAGACCTCGCTCACGGGCGTTGCGAGCTCGATCAGGACGTTGCTCGGGGCGAGCACGTAGGCAACGGTTTGGCCCCAC